>CAZNCO010000369.1:0-5266 GCA_964571345.1 uncultured Ohtaekwangia sp. | reverse complement strand
CCATTAATTCGTATGATCATCACTGAAATCATACTCTTCTCAATGAAGTTGGAAATGAGAAGTTGGTCAGTGATTGTAGCATCTTTAGCTTTAATAGCATGCTCGTGCTCCGCTAAGAGGCAGCAGATCAAACCTTTGCCAGGGGCATATTCTATTCCACCCGAAGTACGTTTTCCGTCAAAGCATTACATTAAGATCGCCAAAGACGTGAAAATCAAGAACTATTTTAGCTTCATGGACAGCCTAAGCAGAAGTTATGACACTATTAAAAATCCGAAATTAAATGAGCTGGCGATTGTTCACGCAAATCCCTGGATCATCGACTCACTTCGAAATACTGATTATTACATTTTAAAAACGAAGGGAATTTTCTCATACGACCAAACCAAGATCTCCATCCTGCATAAGGGAGACAGCTTAATTATTCCCGATAGTTCTTCAGTATCCAACATTCTAAAAAAAATAAAATTGAATATTATCGATCTTAATATTCCGGAATTCACGCTCAGAATTACGCAAAAGCTTGACACAGTTCTAGAATGCAAAGTGCGAGTGGGAAGGAACGCAGAAAAATATCTCGAACTGGCCGGGCACAATGTCGATCTGAAGACACATATCGGGCAAGGCGAAATAATCAGGGTTGAAAGAAATCCTCTTTATATTGATCCCGATACGGGGAAGCGATACGACAGCACCCAACGCGATGACGGTCGCTACACAAAAATGCCGATGATACCATGGATTGAGCCATCCATAAACGGAAAACGCTACGGTGAGTTAATACATCCAACTACGAACATCAAAACACTTGGAAAGGCATACTCGCACGGCTGCATTGGCACGTCAGAGGCAGACGCCTGGGTTATATATTACAACTCTCCAGTTGGAACGAAAGTCGTCTTCAGATACAACCTCACCATTCTAGACAAGCACGGAGACACGATTCACTTGAGGGATATTTATCAGGTAAGGGGTAAGACGCTTGATAAAACAAAACGTGATGAGCAAAAAAGCTCAAAACCAAGCAATACATACTAAATACAGAACTCAATAAAAAAAGTCATTTGACATGAATATCAAATGACTTTTACCTTGAGCCCCCTGCCGGAATCGAACCAGCGACCTACTGATTACAAGTCAGTTGCTCTACCAGCTGAGCTAAGGAGGCTTATTCCTATTGATTACAAGTCAGTTACTTCAAATTGCAACGCTTGACTTCTAAAACAGGCTGCAAAAATAATAGAAGTTCGCCACTATGCAAGGGCTTACGCTAAACTGTTTGGACTAATTGCAATTGTTTTTTCAAATGCAAGAGATGATCGCTCGCCTCTTTTATTTTTATTCCAAATTCCTCTTTCAATTTCTCTGCATTTTTAGATCGCCCGAAAAATTCAAGATTGTTTTGTAACACGGCTAAATCATTCTCAGCTTTCGCAATCTGCTTGCGAATATGTTGCTCCTTATGAATAAGTTTCTTCTCGCCCTGAGGATTATTTTTGTAGCCCTCTAACTGAACTTCTAAGGCGACTTGAGCCTTATCATCTTCGGCTAAAGGAAGAGAATCCAGCGCCTTTTGCAAACTTTCCGTAAATCTTGACTTCATACTTGCAACAAACTGCTTCGGAACAAACCCAATTGAAAGAAACTGATTTTGAAGGTCACGTAATTTATCGGCTGTAGCACCCCCGCTTAGCGCCAAAGAATTTATTTTGGATATAATTTCTTCTTTCTTCACTAAATTTTCTTTTTGATCATTCACCTCTTTGCTGTGCGTATTGCGCAAGCGATCAAAGAAATGATCACAGGCCTCCTTAAATTTTACAAAAACCTTCTCACGATATTTTTCTGGCACTGGACCAATTTCCTTCCATTTCTTTTGAAGCTCTTTAAACTCAGCAGACGCAGCTTCCCAATCCTGACTTTCCTTTAATTCAGTCGCCCGATTTACGATTTCGTTCTTCAATTGAAGGTTATTTGATCTTTCTTCATCTAACTTCTTGAAGAATGCGTTCTTATTATGAAAAAATTGTTTGAAAGCTCCCCAGAATTTTTTGTTAACCTCTCGAGCTTTTGCACGAGGAACTCCTCCTATGGCCTCCCATTTCTTTTGCAATTCCAGAATCTCCTGTGTCTTGGCGTTCCAATCTTTGATCCGATCAGACTTGAAAGATCCAATTACTAAAGCCTCTTCGTTAAGAATATTTTTCTTCTCCAGATTCTCGGAAAGCTCTTTCTGAAGATTCTCAACAAAAACATCGCGCTTGGCATATACCGCATCTGACGCAGCCTTAAATCGCTGCCACAACTGTTCTTTTTCTTCCAAGGGCACCGGGCCGATGTGACGATATTCATGATGCAGTTCATTTAGTTCCTTAACTGCTGAAGTGACTGGCTCGACCTGAATCAACCGTTCGGCACGTGCACACAGCTCCTGCTTCAACTCAAGATTCTTTTTTCGATCTAATTCCTTAAGTTCGAAATAAATACTTCGGTTATCATAAAATCTATCCACAAGGGCATTATAACTCGCCCACAATGGTTTGATCTGATTAGCCGGAACCGCACCAAGAGTCTTCCAATCTTTTTGAATTTCCTTAAAGCGCTGAAATGATTTATCATTATCCTCACCATCCACCAACTCTCTTAACTGTTCCAACAATTGAGTTTTAGCTATAAGATTGAAATTCTTTCTTTCTTCAATTTCTTTGATCTGTCTCGCTCTGGCTTCGCGAATAAGTTTGTAATAATTAGCGAAAGATACTTCTGATTCATCGGGCCTGTATTCGAAATCATCCGCTAGACCACCCTCATTTTTAAACTTGTTGAAAGCCTGTTCTTTCTCTTTTGATGAAAGCTCATCGAATAAATGCTTCGCTTCCTTTACAACCTCCTCAATTTTATGATCGATTGTTCCTTTGGAAAGGTCTCGCAACAGGTTTACAAAATCCTTTTTAGAAAATTGAGAAAAATCAACCTGCTTTTCTTCTATCACCTCAGACTCTTCAGTTTCTGTCTCTAAATGAATTGGCTCACCCAAACTGGATGAGACAAATGAAACCGTCTCAGAATTAATGATAACTTCTGACGACTCCTCCCTCAATTCGCTTCCGTTTTCCATCGTATTACGTAAATCGTAAAAATACAAAAATGATTCAATTCATCTGCGGATCTACAGGGTAATTTGCAAACATTGAAAAGCGTCCTCCCATCTCCTTTAGTACCTTTTTCCACATTTCCTCATGAGCAGTCTCAAAAATTAATTCCTTGGTACAAAGATCACTCACGATCCACGACTTCGCTTTCAACTCATCTTCCAACTGACCGGGTGACCAACCACTATAACCTAGAAAAAACTTAACATGATGTTCTGTCAATTCTCCTGTTTCAATGCTCGAAATAATCTGGTCAAACTCACCTCCCCAAAAAATTCCATCGACAATTTCGATTGCCCCTTCTACACCTCCTTTTTGGTGGAGATAGTGCAATGTATCTTGTTGAACTGGACCACCGATGTTAACAATCTCATGGAACGAATTTAAATCTATGAGAAGCTCGTCAAGTTTAGACTGAGAAGGCTTGTTCAAAACAAAACCGATGGAGCCCTCCTCGTTGTGCTCACATAACAGTATAATAGTCCGCTCAAAATTGGGATCTGGTAAATAAGGCTCAGAGACCAACAATCGGCCTGCTTTTGGTACTAAAGTATTTCGGTAGTCAAAAAAATCCATTCGGCTGAAGAAAGGTGTTTAATTTGCACTCGATTGTTAATCGATTTAAATCATTACATTCCCAAATAAAGTGTTTTTTTCCTTAACCGCAATACAAAATGGATTCTTTAGCAGAATTAAGAAAAGAGTATTCTAAATTAACACTAGATGTGTCGACCATTCAAAAAAATCCAATTACCCAGTTTTCAATTTGGTTTGAAGAAGCATTTGATGCAAAAGTGGCCGAACCAAATGCAATGCATCTAAGCACTGTCTCTGTCGATGGGCGTCCTTCGGGCCGAATTGTGTTACTTAAAGGAATTGAAAATGAAAAATTTGTTTTCTACACAAACTATCAAAGCAATAAAGGAAAAAACCTGGCGGCTAACCCTGCTTGCTCTTTAACATTTTTCTGGCCGGAATTGGAACGACAAGTACGTGTCAGCGGAGTCGCTTCCCGCACGGATCAGGAGTCGTCAGAGAAATATTTTCAAAGCAGACCGAGAGCGAGTCAAATTGGTGCGTGGGCCTCACCGCAAGATAGCATTATCGCAAACCGGGAGATTCTCGAAAAGAGAGTTCAGGAAATTGAAAAGAGATTCGAAGGAAAAGAGAGGCTTCCCAAACCAAATCAATGGGGTGGATATTCCGTTGACCCGTTTGAGATTGAATTTTGGCAAGGACGACCCAGCCGATTACACGATAGAATCTTATTTACAAAAATAGAGAGTAGCTGGGAGATTCACCGACTAGCTCCTTAATTATTAAATCAAGTCAAAAAGATTTCTCACGCCTGCATATCGTCTTACAATAAAACCTTCAGCATATTTTGCGCCAATGGCATATCCTGTTTCCTGGCCTCTAGATTCAATAAGCTTCATGAAGCCTGGATTTGAAATAAATGTCTCTGGCTCATTGCTGGTAGGATCATAAAATTGAGACTTATATGCCCGCAGTGACTCCATCTTAGTCTCCCAATGTTCCGAAACGTCAACAACAAAATCGGGTTTGAGCGGCAAACTCTGAATGTAATGGTAAACAGCTTTGGGGCGCCAAGCTGTTTGAACAACTCCACCCAATTTTGTCTCCACTTTAGAAAGACCCGCCAAGAAGCATGCATCGTCAATTAAATCAGAAGCTCGACCGTGATCGGGATGACGATCATAAATCGCATTAGCGAGAATAATCTCAGGTTGAAATTTTCTAATCGCCTCGACCACTTTTAATTTTTCATACTCTGCATTCTGAAAAAAACCATCGCTCAGACCAAGGTTCTCACGCACATTTACTCGCAAAATCTTAGCAGCATTTTCAGCCTCTAGTTTCCGAATTTCTGGAGTGCCCCTCGTCCCAAGTTCACCTCTCGTCAAATCGACAATCCCAACCTTGTACCCAAGTGATACGTGTTTAGCAATTGTTCCACCACAACTTATCTCAGCATCATCAGGATGTGCCGCAAGAACAAGTAAATCTAATTTCATTAAGAATGTTGATTAATGAAGAACGGCAACTTCTTTTGCTGCTAAAAACTTCTCAGCATCCAAAGCTCCCATACAGCC
>CAZNCO010000368.1:0-5278 GCA_964571345.1 uncultured Ohtaekwangia sp. | reverse complement strand
AGACAATCTTTATCGTTAGGTGAGCCGATTGACTACTTGGTCGAGACTAATAAGAGAAACATAGGTAATGTATTAGAGTCGATTGGAAAGTGGGATGAAGCTTTGAAATTGTATTCAGAAGCGAAATTATTGAGTAATCGTTACAATGATTTTCGGGAGATGTCCCAAGTGAGAAAATCGATTGCTTCGGTTTACTTTATGATGAATCAATTACCCGAGGCAGAACAAAATGCAAAAGAAGCCCTGGCTATCGCGACCAAAGGAAATAACCGGTCTGTTATACGCGATTGTTTTAATCTGTTGTATAAAATTTATTCTCAAAAACATCAGCCTATTGCAGCATTGGAAAATTATAAATTCTTCATCCTTTACAGAGATAGTATTCAAAACCTGGCGGAGTCATCTCGTGTTGCTTCTTTGCAATTAGATTTCGGACTCAGACAAAAGCAGGCGGAAATTGATATGATTAAGAAGATGAACAATGAAGAGATTAAACGTAAGAATCTGATTATTCTTTTTTCAGTTTTAATAATCGCTTTGATGCTGGTGTTGGTCTCGCTCGTGTTTCGAAATTACAGAATGCAGAAATCCCTGAATCGCGAATTGATCTTGCGGAATCAAGAAATAAACAGGCAACGCGAAGAATTGGCAAAACAACATGATGAAGTGCTGATCCTAAATGAAGAAATACAAGCGCAGCAAGAGGAAGCGACAATGCAACGTAATGAATTAGCGGAGCGAAATGAAAAAATTGAAATCCTTCATGCCAGACTGCTGGAGATCAATCAAAATCTTGAAAAAGTTGTGGCCGAGAGGACGATCGTTCTTCAGGAGCAAAATAAAAAGTTAGAGGAATATGCATTTATCAATGCGCATAAACTTCGGGCACCAGTAGCCAGTGTAATGGGCTTAATCAATATTTTGGAACTTAAACATCTTGAAGACGAGCGTGGGGAAATTTTGCAGCATCTAAAGAAGTCATCCTGGGAGTTGGATCAAGTAATTCGCTCGATCGGGAATACAATTCAGCAGGGAATTTCTGTTCTCGAAGTTAAAAAAGCTAAAGAGTGAGTAATCAAGTTTGTCGATGAACAAGTGCACTGATTCATTGAAAATGTAATTTCATCTGAACAAAAAAATCACTCTAGGCATCGGAAAAGCCATAAAATCGATAGCGCATTGGTGGACTTGTGGTATCCAAAACAGTTCATTATTTTTCCTTTTCGAAAAGTGGTTTTTATGGTGAAAGTTTTATTGCTTACCTTCTTCTTATTGCCGTTGGTTTCCAGTTCTCAGGAGTGGTTACCGCTTTACCAGAAAGCTCAAGCAAGTTATGATGCGGACGATCTTAAAGTTGCATATGACAATGGCCTGAATGCATTGAAGAAATATCAAACAGAAAGTGGAGAAACGAATGACAACTATACCTCCATCTTAAGGTTGCTTGCAAACATCTGTTATTCTATCGAAAAGTTTGACGAAGGACTCGGGTACCTTCAAAAGGAAATTCAGATACGGGAATCAAAAAAAGATGTCGTGCTTTCTACGGCTCTCGACAATGCTGCATTATTTTATCGAGAGCTTGGGAATTATGAAAAATCAATCGAGTACCTCCTTCGCTCAAAGGAAATTCTGTTAGGTTTTTATTCATTGGATGAAGCTCAAGTAGTGAATTGTGATCTTCAATTGGCAATCAATTATTATTTGGCCAACGACAATCACCAGGCTTTTGTTCTGTTTTCAAACGCATTGGGGAAAGTGAAGAAGGAGGAAATAGAGACTCTTCAAGCGTATTATTATTTTGGATTGTTGAACCTTGAAATAGGCGATTATCAAAAGGCACTTACTCTCTTTGAAGCGACTCAAAAGAAATACGAAGAAAATAAACTAGAGGCTACTGTTGATTATGCTTTATTGATCAGCGGACTCGGAGATACCCACCATAAGCTTTCGCATTATGATGTAGCTGAAGCGAATTACAGCAAGGCTCAAAAGATTCTTGAACAGCTTGATCTGAATGGCAATGAGGAATATTTTCACCTTCTAAATAGCCGAGCAATCAACTTTGAGATGTTGGATAAAATGGAGGAAGCAGAAAAACTGTTGGATTTGGTAGCTTCACATCCTGAGGGAAAGCTTGCGTATGTTTCGGCTTTAAATAATAGAGCCGCTATTAGCCAGCGCAAGGGCGACTACACGAAGGCGCAACAGTTTTATGAGTTGGCAATCAATAAACTTGATAAAGCAAAAAAGGAAGAACTTGTGCTTTACGCTGAAACCCTGCAAAACCTGGCGCTACTCAACATTGAAAAAAAGCAGACGGAACAAGCATTGAATCATATCAGCGAATCGCATCAGCTGATCGTGCAATCATATGGAGAAAAACATCCGGTGGCGATAAGTAATCTCAACAAGCAGGCGATTATATTTTTAAAGGCCAACGAAATAAGGAAATCGAAGGCAGCCTTCCAGAAAGTTCTTCAATATATGCAGGACGAGGGGCACATTAATTTGTATGAACTTGTCTTTTCACAAAATGGCTTGGCTCAATGTTATCAGCGAGAGACAAACTACAATGCAGCCGATTCTCTTTTTCAATTAGTGATTAATCGTTATCAGAACGGCAGCATGGCTCCGGATGAGAATTTTATGAAGACGCAATTGCTTTTCGCTTCATGTTTGCAGGATCAAGGGAAAATGCGTGAAGCGCTGACAGTAATAGCGCAAGCCATCAATCAAATCAAGCGCAACAAAGGCAAGCAGAATTCTCTATACGTTACGTTGCAGGAGGATTTGGCGTTGTTGAATTTGAAACTGGGATTTAATGATCGGGCAAGGAATCTGCTGGATTCTGCGGAGACATTTTATACACCGGCACTTCAAAATACCCCTGAGTATGGGTCGTTTTTATTGAGCAAAGGCAGATATCATCAGGTGGTTGGTGAATATCCGAAAGCTGAAAATTATTTGAAGAAGGGTACAGAGATTTTATATAAATTATCTGGTGGCGAAAGTGAAACTTATGCCTCTGCTATGAATGCACTTGCATTGTACTATCAAACAATGGGGAACTTTTCAGAAGCAGAGCCCCTTTTTATAAAGGCTCTCTCAGTGCGCGAGAAGAATGGCGGAAAGTTAAATGCTGAGTACGCAACCGTTCTGCAGAACCTTGCATCATTGTATCAGGTTCAGGAGAATTATAATAAAGCTGAACCACTCTTTCAGGAAGCAAATGAAATTGATCGCCAAGTATTAGGGCCTGATCATCCTCAATATCTTGTGTCTTTACAAAATCTCGCGACACTCTATCGCAAGAAGAAAGATTTGGATAAGGCATCTCACATAATGGAGTCAGTGCTTTTAATTGCTGCAAAGCAAAGCGGGTTGAAACAGTCTTCATATGCAACGATGCTCAGCAATATGGCATCTCTTAATCAGGACAGAGGTAAATATGATGAGGCTGAAAAATTATGGAAGCAATGTGTGGATTTGCGCAAAAAGATCTTAGGTGAAGATCACCCTGATTATGCGCAATCTTTATATGGGCTTGCTAATGTTTACTTTGCCAGGGGAAAATTGGACCAGGCAGCGCCTTATTTTGCGCAAGTGGTTGATAAATACGAGCACCAGATTGAAATTTACTTTGATGCATTGAGTGAACGTGAGAAAGGAGCTTTTTACAATAAGATCAAGCCTGTATTTGAATCTTATCAGGATTTTTCCATTCAACTACTGAAGCAAAATCCTGCAAACAAACAGATTGCTGAAAAACTTTATGATCTGCAGCTGTCCACTAAAGCAATTCTTTTAAATGCATCTAACAAGGTTCGCAACACGATTCTTACGAGTGGCGATACTGAATTGCAAAATCTCTTTCAACAATGGCTCCGCGCGAAGGAAGAATTGGTCAGGTACTATAATTATTCAACTGAAGAAAAGAACCGATTGAATATCGATGTTGCAAAAGCGGAAGAAAATGCGAATGATTTGGAGAAAAAGCTTACGGAAAGATCTTCCCATTTTAGTAGCTTGAATAAAAAGAAAATTACCTGGCGGGATGTTCAGGCGAGTTTGCAACCAAACGAAGCAGCCGTAGAGATCATTCGCATAAAGAAAAAATTTGTAACCGATTCAGTTTATTACGCAGCGTTAGTTATTCACAAGCAATCAGAATACCCTAAGCTGTTTATTTGGCCTGATGGGATGAAGTTGGAGAACCGCTGGTTCCGATATCATCGCAATGCAATTAAGTTTCATTTAAAAGATACACTGTCCTATAAGCATATCTGGGCTCCCTTCTTGAATGAAGTTCCAAATATGCAGACTCTTTACGTAAGCAGTGATGGGGTCTTTAATAAAATTAATTTCAATTGCGTTCAGGATCCTGCTACGGGCAAATGGGCGGTAGATGAATTTAATATTCGTTTGGTAAGCAACACTCGTGAGGTGGCTGAGAATCATCTTAGCATGAACGCGCCTACACAGCAAGCTGATATATTTGGTTATGCAGACTTTAATTTAGCTGCCACAGCACAAACTGCAAATACCGCAAGCACGAAACGTGCCGCCCGTTTTGGTTTTCAGGGTGAGGAGATCCCCATGCTACCGGCAACGAAGAAAGAGCTGACTCTTTTGAATGCATTATTAGCGGAAAAGAATTGGAAGACTTCAACATTTTCGTTGCAGGATGCCAGTGAGGAGAATTTGAAAAAAATAAATAACCCTCAAATACTCCATATTGCCACGCACGGATTTTTTCTGAACGACATCGACATTGAAGAGGAGTTGCAGTCAAGTGACGAAGTTCAGATGGTGAAGAATCCATTGTTTAGATCTGGAATATTATTGGCCGGAGCCGGTGCTTCACAAAATAATAACCCGGAAGATGGGGTACTTACTGCTTACGAGGCAATGAATTTGTCACTTGATAATACAGAACTCGTTTCTCTTTCTGCCTGTGAAACAGGTTTAGGCGAGGTTCGAAATGGTGAGGGCGTTTATGGCCTGCAGCGCTCTTTTTTGGTGGCTGGTGCAAGAACGGTGATTATGAGTTTGTGGCAGGTGGATGACGATGCTACACAAGAGTTGATGACAACCTTTTACCAAGAATGGATAAATGGTATGGATAAATTTAGGGCGTTCAGATCAGCTCAGCTTCAAATTAAAGAAACATACAAATTGACTTATTATTGGGGCCCTTTTGTGTGTATTGGTAATTACAATGTACTCACCTTGTGTAAATTTTTGTTTTTGACTTTATTTTTAGAATTTGTTTTTT
>CAZNCO010000367.1:0-5281 GCA_964571345.1 uncultured Ohtaekwangia sp. | reverse complement strand
AACGCACACATGCCATAATCGTTGCTATCAAACTAAATCCAAGCACAGACCAGCGCGTGATGGCCAATAATTTTTTATCAGAAAACCTGTGGTTGAACAATGGATTAATGAAGTTCTCCGAAAAAATAGCTGCTGGGGCAAGCATGGCTGAGCTTGTGGTGCTCATGATCGCGGAAAGCAAAGAGCCAAAAAACAAAACCTGAATAAATGTATTGGTGTGAGCTAATACCATATTAGGCAATGCCAATTGCGTGTCGCCCACCGAAAATTCCGGATAAAGATGCTTCACACAAACACTTATAAACAAGGGAAGCATGGCGATACTCAGGTACAACGCAGCTGCAATAAAACAGGAACGAACAGCAACTTTTACAGATCCTGAAGACATCACACGCTGATACACATCTTGTGATGGAATGGATCCAAGCCCCAACACTGACCAGGCAGAAAGATAAATCATAATCTCTTTGAATTCCATTTTCGGAAAAAATCGAAATGTATCGGGGTGCACATCTTTGAGCACTACGGAAACACCTCCGGCTTTTGCAGATAAAATGATTGCCAAAACCAAAAGGCCAACAACAATGATAATGCTCTGAATAAAATCGGTAACGGAAATAGCCCACATGCCACCGATGTACGTGTAAAATGTAACAACACAAGCTGAAATAATTACACCCTGCCATACATCCAAGCCCGCCACCACATTCAGGATCAAACCCATGGCTACCAGCTGTGCCGCAATGTAGCCAATGTAAGGAGGCGCCAAAAAGATACTGGCTACTAGTTCTGTTTTTTTGCTGTAGCGAACTTCAAAAAAATCACCAAGCGTGAGGAGATTCATTGAATAAAGTTTTCTGGCAAAGAAAAGTCCAAACAAAACCAGACAGAGCGCTGCACCGAATGGATCTTCAATGACGGAATACAAGCCACCTTTTAGAAATTCAGATGAAGCTCCAAAGACAGTTTCGGAACCAAACCAGGTGGCAAACAAGGCAGATGAACTAAGTACTAAAGGCAAACTTCGACCTGCCAGCATAAAGTCGCCAGAAGTTTTAACCCTTCGGGCAGCCCAATAGCCAATGAAAACGGTGAGTGCTAAATAAAGGATGATCGCGGCAAGCAGCAATTCAATTATCGGTCAAATGAGCACCAAAACTAAAAACTGGATTGATTTAATCCGCAGTCGGCAATTATTTTCTTTTTCCTAGCTGAAAGGTGCGCGTGACGTTGAATCCAAAATGAATGTCGCCACTTCCAATGTTTCCGTCCGTTTGGGTTACAATGGATTGGGGATTAAGCCCTAAACTATTGGTGAAAATTAACTGAAACACGTGCCCCCCAGTTTCAATATCAACACCCAAACCTGCTGAGTTATAGTAAGGTGAGTTTGCATTTGCATTCATGCGCGCATTGTACTCGCCCAGCAGGGCTACACTTTTCGTAAACCTATAACGAGCCGCAAAACCAATTGCATAATCATCGTTGTTTTCGAACGCTTTTACCACTGCATTGCGGTGAACGATCATGGGACTGATTTGCGCAGAGAACTTGGATGAGAACTTGCGCGCGATTAAAACTTCTAAAACATAACCCATACGGTCCGAAGTGCTGATGTCAGGATTCTGCAGGGTAGCGTTGGCTGCATTCGGATAGGCCTGATAAGTCATCGTTCCGATGGCAGTAACGGTAACAGGAAAAACTTTTGCACCTGTGCTTTGCTGAAATAATTTATACCTGCCATAAAGGTCAACCATTTTGTTGCCATAGCTAAACACCCGGCCAAGCCCCACACCAAAGCGATCTGTCACTCCATATTCTAATCCCAGGCGTACCAATGCATATCCGTCAAGTCCCCACGCATGGTAACTGCCCGTATTAATCTTATCAAAGCGGTGAGAAAAAATGAATTCAAGCTCGCCTTTTCCTTTCGTCTCCACTGACTGACCATTTATAATTCTTGTTCCCTTAAAAGTCTGGAGTACATAATTTGTCTCCGGCTTCTGCGACTCCTGCAACTCTTTCATCAAATCATCCTGCGACTTTACGTTCCAATAAATAAGAATAAAAATAGCAACGTAGATTTTTCTCATAAGGGTTTGTAGTTGAATTCAACAGTAACTTCTACCTGTTCGGCAATATTTTTCCAAAGCAATTGAGGTATCGCGATTTTATAATCAGCAAGTTTTACCATAAACTTTGCTTTCATTAAAATCTGTTCACCATTTTTTTCGATGGTTCCGGGTATTCTCACATCTTGCGCTACGCCATGAATGGTTAATTTTCCTGAAGCAATCACACTTTGTTCTCCCGTTGCTTCTGGTTTATATTCAGAAATTTTACCCTGGAAAGTAGACTTCGGAAATTTTTCAGATTCCATATACTTCTCATTGAAGTGATCTTTCATGAGCGACTTGTCAAACTCAAATTCATGAATAGGTATTGAAAAAACTATTTCGCCATTGGCTTCATTAAATATTCCACTAGCTTTTGTATTCTCAGCAGCAATGTCTTCAATGGCAGCTTTCGAAAAGAATTTGACATAGCTTTTATCTACCGAAAATTTCTGAGCGGAGGCCGAGAGCGCTGCAAAGCTCAAAAACGCGAACAAGAATGATTTCATAGCATGAATTGTAAACGAATGTACAACAGGGTAGGCTAAAAAAGAAAATCCCCCAAAGTCCTGGACCCCGGGGGATAATCTTGTCTATAGTTGGCTTTAATCTGTTTCGAAGATAATGGATGATATTTCAGCAGCCAAATTACTGCGCGTTGAAATGAATAATTTTTCCGTTAAGTGGTTTATTTCAACGTTGAAGCGAATCAATCTTAACAGAATCTCTTTTTAGAAATTGCTTTTCTAATCTGCTTTTAATTTGAGGCTTTGATCCTGGGAAAGTTGTGCGCTTGGCAATATCATAACTGGCATAAAACAGCAAGAGTAAAAATACCGAAGACAGGATGAGAAATATTTTCTTTGATCGGCTCATGTTAAGTTAATGTAAAGTCTAGTCAACGTTTGAAAAAAGAAAGCCCCAAGCCAAACCTCTTTATTATCATTGCACAAAATTCACAATGCAGTACATATTTCCAAAGGATTTTATGTTTGGCACCAGTACCGCTGCTACGCAAATTGAAACTGCATTTGACCACGACTGGCAAGGCGTGAGATCAAAAGACGGATTTATTTTTGAACGAACTACCGATCACGAACTTCGATTGAAAGATGATGCCAAGATAATTGCGTCACTCGCCCCACATTATAGGATGGGCTTGATGTGGAGCAAACTTCAGCGACAACCTCTCGGTCCGTTAAATAAACAAACCGTACAAGAGTATAAATCATTTCTGGAAGACCTGCTGAGCCGGGGAGTGAAAATCATGATGGTACTTCATCATTTTACCAATCCCAGATGGTTTGCTGCAATAGATGGTTGGGAAAAAGAATCAAACAGTCACCTCTGGATTGACTTCGCGCGAAAGGTTGTTGACACTTTCGGTGAATATGTAAGCCATTGGAATACTTTCAATGAACCCAATGTGTATGCAAGTAACGGGTGGATTACTGGATTTTTTCCTCCTTTTAAAATCAATCCCGTAAAGGCTGGCATGGTGGTGAAAAATATGGGAAAAGCACATGACGAGATGTATGATTACATCAAAGCAAAATTTCCAAATCAACCGGTTGGTATTTCACATAATGCGATTGTCTTTTCTGCTGAAAATGCGCTCGGCTGGTTTCCAGCTAAACTCAGCGATGCATGGTTTATGGAATGGGTTCCAAAGCATTTTGAGCGCGTTGACTTTTTTGGCATGAGTTATTATGCGCGCGTGCCGCATGATCCTATGCCAATCACGTACATGGAAACCCCACACAAGCTGAAAGCGCTTGGTCGTCCGCACGATGATATGTGGGAATATCACCCCGAAGGCCTGCGCACATGTATCGATCGCTATTGGAAAAAATACCGCAAGCCCATTATTATCACCGAGAACGGTGTATGCGAAGATGGCGATATGCTTCGTCAACAAGCGATCATTGATTATGCAAAAATTGTGCATCAGGCCCTGCAAGACGGCATTGACATTCGTGGCTATTTTTGGTGGAGTACATGGGACAATTTTGAATGGAATCTTGGCCCATCAAAGAAATTCGGATTGTATGAATGTAATTTCGAAACCAAGGAAAGAAAGCCGAGACCGAGTGCTGAGATTTTCAGAAGACTGGCGCATTATAAGATGATCGAGGAACAGATTTCTTCACCATTTATATCTGATTAATCCTTCAAAACCCGCATCACCACTCTGCGATTAAGTGCGCGGGCTTCTTCCGTATTTTCTGTAGCAAGAGGTTGGGTTCCTCCGAATGCCTTGGTTTGAATTCTGCTTTTGCTTATACCTTTGCTCACCAAATATTTCTTTACTGCGTCAACACGATCTTGTGAAAGCTCCATGTTCTTGGTTGCATTTCCTTGATTATCGGTATGGCCTTCAAGCAGAATCTCCATCTTCGAATTTGTTTTCATCAATGCCACCAGCTCGTCCAACTCATCAAAGGAAGAGGGCTTGATCACCGCACGGCCCATATCAAAAATTAAATGGCTCAATCGAATAGCCTGACCGGTGGCTGTCAGCTCAATATCTTTAACGATCTGGTGATTCCTTGCTTCTTTAGGATCAATAAGAATTGCATTCGTGATATGACCTTCTGCCTGTGCGGTGACAACATATTTTGACGAGCCAAAAATTGAAAATGAAAAGATGCTGTCATTCATTGTGCCACTAAGGCTTCCCGTTGGATAGCTTTTATAGACAACCTTCGCCTTCACGCCTTTTCCAGTTACGGCTTGCTTAACTTTGCCATGCACAGTTATTTCCTGTGCATTCAAAGAAGCTATCATGCCAACTATAAGAATAACAGCGCAGGCTATTTTCATTTGTTACAAGTCAAACTCTATTGTTTCACCAGGACTAAAACCCTTCTCTTCTTTTTCACTGTTTATTTTTAACTCTTCATTCTTCACTTCTTCTTCGCCTTTTTCTTCGGAGCCGCTGCTTTCACTTTTTTCACCGAAGAGGCTGGCTTGCTCCGCTTGCTTGGGCTTGACTTGCTTGCCTTTTGCCGGCTGGCCGTTAACGAGGACTTGGTCTTTGGGCTCTTCCCCGAAGAGGCTGGCTTGTTCGCCTTCTTCTGTTTCAGGTTGCCAGATT
This sequence comes from uncultured Ohtaekwangia sp., assembly GCA_964571345.1. Classification (GTDB taxonomy): domain Bacteria; phylum Bacteroidota; class Bacteroidia; order Cytophagales; family Cyclobacteriaceae; genus ELB16-189. The sequence goes on along the minus strand of CAZNCO010000367.1, from coordinate 70 downwards.
TTTTTTTTGGATGACGGAGAGCCACTTGCTTCCGTCATCTCTGCATTGTCTTCATCGCCTTCCTCGATGC
>CAZNCO010000366.1:0-5283 GCA_964571345.1 uncultured Ohtaekwangia sp. | reverse complement strand
CGATCAGGTGAATGACAAGAATATCGAAATGTTGATTGCCCTTATTCAGCAACTGAAACCAAATCGGATCCTCTTTCTGGGCGACCTTTTTCACAGCGTATATAACAATGAGTGGGAAGCTTTTGGCCAGGTCCGTAAAGCGTTTGAACAATGTTCTTTCGAATTAGTAATGGGCAATCACGATATTTTAAGCCAGCGTCAATATGAAAGACTCAGGTTGAAAATATACCCAACTCAATATGAACTGAATAATCTTATTTTTTCACACGATCTGATGAACGAAGTTCCGCAAGGGAAATTTAACATCAGTGGTCACGTTCACCCAGGTGTTCACTTGCTGGGCACAGCAAGGCAATCAATGACTTTGCCATGTTTTTATTTTAAGAAAGATCAGGCAATCCTTCCGGCATTTGGGTCATTCACCGGTCTTGCGCGTATCCGCCCTAGCAAAGGTGAAAAGGTCTTTGTTATTGCCGAAGGAAAAATTTTGGATGTGAGCGAGTAATTGCTGAAGGCTTTTTGAAAGCTGGCTAAAGTGTAATTTTATTTCAGGTTTATCTCCGCCTTCGCGAAGGAGATTTCTTCCCGCCAGTATTTCCTGTGAAAATGATTCCGATCGAAAACTCTAGTCCCGTAAAATCTACTTTTGCATCTGAGTAATCAACTGTCTCCTTACTGATCGATCCATTCAAATTACCACCTGCGATGCTTCCTTTCAACGGCATTTTTGAAGTACCCATCAGGTAATTCGTTTCGAGCGATATACCAAATATACGGGATGGATAAAATGTAAACTCGATTCCAAACTGCGTTCCAAAGCCGGGATTATTTTCAAACGATAAATCGGAATTGGCTACATCCCATTGTTTCAATGAGCGAACCGCTTTGTCGATATTCCCTGAATTTAATTTCTGGTCAAATCCGTAAAAGAAAAAGCCGCCACCTTTCAGATCAAGCTGTGCATTCTTTCCACGAATTTGAAAAACCAGTTCAGCGGGAACAAACACGGTGAAATTCGGGCCAACCAACGGATCCGTTGACTGAAGTGGCAAATCAATCATATTCAATCCAGACATGCGGTAAAGCGAAGCACCTGTTTGCACAGCAATAAAATCATTGAGACTGAAGCCTACACCGCGCAAAGAAAAAGGGCTAATGGGAGTAGAAAAATAGCCGTTGCGAGGAATGAAATAAGAAAAAGAAAGACCGACATTTTGTGCGTTTCCGGCTCCGGCAATACCAACAGCTAACATCAGACCAAACAAGTATTTTTTCATACAGATAAATTATGTTCGAAGATAGAGCGATTCTTTTTAATTTGGATGCTTATAGAGTTTCGAAGCGTTATGCTGGAATTGGATTCAGCAAGAAGGCAATAAACCAGATCATCTTTGTTATAGTTCAATATTTAAAATCACCTCAACATCTATGCGAAAGTCACTGATTGTATTTCTTGTTCTGTTATTTTTTTCATGCTCAAAAAATGAGACGCCTGCTGACCTGATTATTTCTGGCGGGAAAATATATACGATGAATGATGCGCAGCCCCAAGTTGAGGCAGTAGCTGTGCGTGGTGATAAAATTATTTTTACCGGAAGTGCTGCAGAAGTGGAAAAATTCAAAGGCGAGAAGACACAGATTATCGACTTAAGGGGAAAGATGATGACACCCGGTCTCATTGAAGGCCACGGTCATTTGTTTGGGCTTGGTTATAACCTATTGAACCTGGACTTAATGGGTGTGAAAAATTTTGATGAGATCGTAGAGAAAGTAAAGGAGGCTGCAGCTAAAGCTAAACCTGGCGAGTGGATTTTGGGCCGTGGCTGGCATCAGGATAAATGGGATTCAAAACCAAAAATGGTAAATGGTTTTCCAACGCATGAATTGCTCAGCAAAGTATCTCCCAACAATCCGGTGTTTCTGGATCATGCCAGTGGCCACCTTGGGCTGGCCAATGCAAAGGCAATGGAACTTGCCGGTGTGAATCAACTTTCGTTGGAAAAAAGGAAACAAGTTTCAAGTGAAGGCGGTGAAATTGTTCGTGATGCGTTGGGCAACCCAACTGGAATCTTCAATGAAAATGCCCAAGGATTAATTGAAGCAGTAATACCGCGCAAGAACGAGGAGAGTGCTATCAAAGCACTGGAACTGGCAATGAAAGCATGTGGTGAGAATGGAATCACCGGTTTTCACGATGCAGGAATTGGTGGCGATGGTATTGCATTATTGAAGAAATTTCAAGCAGAGAAAAAATTAACGGTGCGTTTGTATGAAATGCTTTCAGGTTCTGATTCAAAATTAGTGAGCGACTATTTGGCAAAAGGTATCGAAATTGATTCTACTCATTTTTTGAACATCCGCGCGATAAAATTATACTGCGATGGTGCGCTTGGTACACGCGGAGCATGGCTCTTGCAGCCTTATGAAGATCGAAAAGAAATGAGCGGCATGTCTACACAAAGTATGGACACGATTTTAAACGTTTCGAAAAAAGCGTTGGCGCATGGCTTCCAGGTTTGCACGCATGCCATTGGTGACCGAGCAAACCGTGAAGTGTTGGATCGATATGAAATCGCGTTTAAACAAAATCCTGAAAAAGCAAAAGATGCCCGATATAGAATTGAACATGCACAGCACATCGATCCACAGGATATTCCACGATTTGCAAAATTAGGTGTAATCCCCAGCATGGAAGCGATCCATCTTTCGTCTGATCGTCCGTGGGCGATTGATCGCCTCGGGCAAAAGAGAATAGAAGACGGTGCTTACATGTGGCAGTCGCTTTTGATGAGCGGTGCAAGAATTGTGAACGGAACGGATGTTCCTGTGGAGCCAATTAATCCGATTGCCAATTTCTTTGCATCGGTTACACGTCAGACATTGAAAGGCATTCCACCGGGAGGTTTTGAGCCCAAAGAAAAAATGACGCGGGTGCAAGCTCTCCGTTCAATGACACTTGATGCTGCGTACGGAGCTTTCGAAGAAGATATAAAAGGTAGCCTTGAGCCAGGAAAACTTGCTGACTTTACGATTTATTCACAGGACCTGATGACCGTGTCCGATGATCAAATCCTTTCCACGCAAGTGATGATGACAGTGGTGGGAGGGAAAATTGTGTTCGAGAGGAAATAATCTTTTAACAATATGTCAAACATAAATCTGATCATCGAAGAGCGGGCGGCTGACATCGGTAAATTTTTAGTAGGAAGGTTGTTGCCTTTCCGCCAGAAGCGCATGGTGGGGCCGTTTATTTACATTGATCATATGGGGCCTGTGAAGTTGGACGAACGCCACAACTTTGATGTGCTGCCACATCCACACATTGGTTTGTCTACCCTTACTTTTTTGTTTGAGGGCAGCATCATGCATCGTGATACACTTGGCAATGAGGTGGAAATCAAGCCTAGCGAAGTAAACTGGATGACGGCAGGAAAGGGAATTGTTCACTCTGAGCGAACACCGGAATATCTTCGCCATCAAGATAAGAGCATGCATGGTTTGCAAATCTGGGTTGCGCTGCCTAAACATCTGGAGCAAATGAACCCGGAATTTTTTCACATCGATAAAAATAAAATTCCATCATGGAAAGAAAATGATATTGATTTTAAGTTGATAGCGGGAGAAGCGTTCGGAAGAAAGTCCGCAGTGCCGGTGTATAGCAAATTGTTCATGATAGAAATAAAAAGTGCGACAAGGCAAACATTGAATGTTGGAAAAGATCTTTACGGAGAATCAGGGTTGTACATTCTAGAAGGTGGAATTGAAAGTGAGGAAAATACATATGGCCCCAAACAAATTCTGGTGGCCAACGATAGTACACTTTGTGAATTCACAATTCTGGCCAATAGTACAATTTATATTTTTGGTGGTGAGCCTTTTGCAGAAGAGAGATTCATAGATTGGAATTTTGTTTCTTCCAGCAAAGAGCTGATCGCGGAAGCAAAGCAAAAATGGATCGATCAAAGATTTGATAAGATAAAGGGAGACGCAGCAGAGTTTGTGCCTTATCCGGCAATTCGTAAAAACTGATCTGATGAAGTCAAACGAAGCAACGGATACGGCAGGCGTAACAGCTCACATTCAAAAGCTTGATAAGTCCATTCAAAACACTGTTGAAACACTTCGAGCAATCATTCTAAGTTGTGATGATCAAATTGGTGAACGAATCAAATGGAATAACCCTAGCTTCTTTTATCTGGGTGAAATGAAACCTTTCAATCCCAAAGAATACAAACGTGAGCTGATCGTCTTCAATCTTCACAAAAACAGGATTATGCTTGTGTTTCCGAGCGGTGTCAAAATAAAGGATACATCAGGATTGTTGGAAGGCGATTTTAAAGACGGAAGGCGGATCATTGTTTTTAAAGACTTTGAAGATGTAAAAATGAAAGAGAAGCAATTGAGAAGCTTAATCCAACGTTGGATTAAATTGGCAGACAACTGAGAAGTAATAATTGCAGGGCTCATTCTGGAAAAGTTTGATGACCAAGAACCCATTCCAAAATAAAATACATGAAAGAGTTACCTGTCGAAGATTCTATCCAAGCAATTTCCTTCAACAGACTGGCACTTGAAATGATTTTGAGGTGTACTGATATTAAGGAATTATTAAAAAAAATCTTTTTGAAAACAATTCTTAATGAGAGTTGTTCGTAAATCATAAAACTTTGATTTATGCTATCACAACTTATTTATGTCAGCAATCGAAAACCAACGTGCACACAGGAAGAGATTGAAAAGATTCTTAATTCCTGTAAAAAAAATAATCCACCGTTAAATATCACCGGGATACTCCTTTATTCTGATACAAAGTTCATCCAATTAGTAGAAGGTGAAGCAAAGGTGATTATGTCTTTATATGATAAAATAAAATTAGACACTCGCCATAGTAATCCGATTATGATTTCTTATGGTATGATTCAGGAAAAGTCTTTTCCAAGCTGGCATATGGGTAGCAAAAAATTGTCAGGGGGCGATGTGGATTTCAGGACAGACATTTCCGCAGAAGATAAAACGATATTTAACCACATTCTGAGCGGCAGAGAAGAAAGCGGTCAGCGTGTATTGAATATTCTTAAAAAATTCTTTTAAGACGAGGTTCTTTTTACTTCAGGTAGCCCTGATCTGAATTCATGCTTAGATGCCTAGGCTAATGAATTCTAAAATATTGGTAATTCTTAGAGAGTAGTTTTTTTCTTCCATTCCAATTTAGATATGATTAATTTTAATATGTAAAATTAATTATATGTCAAACCCAGCAGACAATACCGAAAACCCATCGCC
>CAZNCO010000365.1:0-5288 GCA_964571345.1 uncultured Ohtaekwangia sp. | reverse complement strand
TGACGTAAGGCGTTGGCTTGTTAAATAAATGGATTTATCGCGCCCCCCTACAGGTACTCCGGAAGTAAGGCCCCGGGGAGTGGGGAAGTTCGGCCGCTCATTGCCGTCCGCTTGGCGGTGAATAAGGTCACCTTGCGCTGCGTGGTAATAATCAGCGCGTGAAAAGTCGAGACCGCGATTGCCCGATAGATACAGGGTGCCGTCATCGCCTGCAGCTATCCCTTCCAGCCAGAAGCCCTCATCGTAGGTTTTAATCACGCGCGATGTGGCAGCAGTCACCGGCAGTTTGTCGGCTTTGGGCAGGGCAAGCACTTTGAGCCCTAAGGGCTGGCCAATAGCTACAACCACCGATGAGGTAATCAACATGGCGGGCAACACCCAGAAGCGTAATGTCTTCAAACGAGCTGCCCTCAGCAACACGGGAATCGACATAGCGCCAGCGAAGCAGGAAGCAAAGAATGCAGCAAAAGGAACAACGATTCCTATGACAGTAATAAGAAAGGATATCCAAAGACCGGCAGCATACGCAATGCGCGTGAGGCGCGCATTTGGAAATAGGGGGTGCAATGATTCGAACTTTGCCGGACGAAACGTGATGACAATTGCGGCAAGCAAAATGGATAAGCCTGCCAGCGCCTGAAAAATAAAGGTTACCACATTCATAACAGAGCCCTCCTTTCAGTAAAACCGGTAACATGAATAAGCTCAGCCTTTTCTGTCGCTAGAAAACGCACCATAGCTGCTGCGTGCGATTCAATTAAAATGATATTCATACTGTCTTTTATTTTTTTCAAAAGTAAAAGGCAGGTGTAGCTCAAGTCCTTTACAAAAGATAAGAAATCATGAACACGGGGGTTGGGTTAAAAAAGCAGAAACCGATCTTATTCGGAGAGGAGGTTCCCCTCAAGAATTCTTTTTCTGATCCTTGAAAGTGACACCGGGGTAATGCCAATGAACTGGGCCATGTATTGCACCGGAATCCGGTGCGCAATTTCATTACCCGATTGCAGGAGATCGAGGTATCTTTCTTCCGGTGTTTTTAATACAAATGATTTTATCCGGTCTTCAAAAAGTATGTTGAATCTTTCTCCTATCAACCGGCCGAATCGTTCCATCTTATAAGACAACAGCGGATGGTCTAACATGGCGTCCATGTTCTCCTTTGGTAGGGTAACAAAAAGGGTGTCTTCCAATGCTTTGATATCATACAGACAAGGTTCGCCAAGAAGAAAACTTTTTAAGGCCGTGACAAAGTTGTTTTCAAAAGAAAAATATCCGGTGACTTCTTTCCCATCCACGGTACTGCAAAATCGTACCGCTCCTTGCATGATAAAGCCCAGTTCCTTGCACGTTTTGCCTGCTTCGGCAAAGCATTCATTCTTTTTTATCTTTTTGATTTTCAAAAAGCCCGCAAATACCTTCCACTCTTCCTCGTTAAAGACGATCCAACTTTTTATTTTTTCTCTGTATAGGCTTAACGTGTCAGCGCTGTTCATTGGGTAGGCGTTTGATCAAACTACACCAATTAACAACACTTCCCCCGGGGATGTTTGGTAAAAGAACAAGTTCCTGATGAAATCACGTAGTGATGGTGGCTACCCATTTCGAAGTCGCTGTCAGCCTTGTTATCACGAGGCATCCTGATCTTATTATTTATAACCGGTCTTCGCAGGGGCAGAAAGATGCGGAATTGATAAATATTTTGCAGGGCCAGATTTCAACGTGCGCTAAACTGTTGACAAACTTCACACTTGCATTTCGCATTCGCAAGGAGTTGTCACTCTTCATCGATGCTGATCCTCCTTCGGGAAATATTTATCGTAGTCAGGCCGCTGCGTAACCTCCCAGATAAATTCATAACCCGTCTCCATCACCTGCATATCAAACGGTCGCTTCATGTAAAACAGGTTATCGGGGTTCAACGCAAGCACGATCGCGAATGCAAGATAAACCCCGCTGATAATCCTCAACACAATAGTCACCCACTTTGGAGTTTTGATTTTTACCAGGTAACGATCAACACAAAAGATCAGGACAAGCCAGAACAAAAAGTACGTCATGATGTCAATGATCAACTCCATCACAAATATCTGGAGCGACAGTGAGGTGTGCCACCCCGGGCAAGTGAAGGCCAACGGGAAGCCGGTAAACAAGGTGTCCGGTGCATCCACCGGCAGAGCATACCACCACTTGGTGAATGTGAAAAAGGAAATCACAGTCAGGGGCAATACAATTTTGAGTATCAAACTTTTCATTCCAACTTTAAGAATCTCGTCTCAGTGGTGTATTCCTTTTCGCACATATGTACAGATTCTCTTTCACTCACCGGTGAGGCCCCAAGACGGGTGACACAGCGGAGAAATAAAAGTCATTGAATAGTTATCTTTTTCCGCATTATAAAAACTACTCCATATGTCCCTCCAGTACCTTGAATAGACATGCTGTAATCTCTTGATTCAACCAATTCATATTGCTTTTCTGACATATAATTTAACACTGCTGCAAATGATTTTTTGTTTGTCAAAATTTCAGAAAACTCTTTTCCTGCTGCTACCTGTTCATCGGTGTCACCTAAGTCAACTTCCACTTTGAGTTTTTTACCAAATCCTTTGCCTTCAATAGTTATATAAGCGTATGAGTAAGATTCTACTTGGTTCTTATTTGCAGAAGCGTTACTAATTTGTCCGATTGCTGCCTCAAAAGAGGCAACGATAAAGGTCAAGGCTAAAATGAATCTCATGTTCTAATAATCTTTAAAATCATATTATTCTACTCCTCTTTGCAGAGAGACCCGAGACGGGTGACACAGCGGAGACGTAAACTTCAGAGGAGCCTAAACCCAAGGTGGAGCATTTATAATATGCAAGCGCTCACCATTAAGTACAAATTCAATTTTTCCAAAATCCGTGTTGATGTATTTTATGCTTACACCATTTCCATCAATTGTTTCGACTTGCATAGGTTCGAGAATGTTTGCATCAAATTTTAAAGCTTCAATAACTGATATCGGTTTTGTCATCTTAAACAAACCTCTAAGCTGCTGACAGTAACCAGTTTCACTAGCCGATTGCACTGGAATTGCCGTATTATAAAAATAGCCCTTATGGTTCAGATTATACATAATTTTTGATGAAGAGTATCTTACCCCAATCACTTTGTTGTTATGCCCAATTCTAATATTCTTCTTGACCCAAAGAAATACTATTTGAGGCAAAACGTATTCAACTTTAAAAGAGTCTTCAGGGAAAGCCGCTTTAAAGCTGCAAGCCATAAGCAGTGGCCATCTAGCTAAATACAAGTATAGATTCAGCATGTCAGATGACGCAATATTAGGTTGGTAAGTAAGATCCAACAATTGTGGTCGATCAGGGTTTTCATTTAAAAAAAACTTGCCTGCGTATAGATTGTCATAATCCGGCTCCTTTAGTTCTTTAAATGCTAGATATACAGAATTAGACAAATATAAAGTTGGATAACCAGGGATGCTGTATCTATAAGATGCAATCAAATGTCTTTTTTCAAAAGGCACGTGGAATAATCCACTGCTGTCCGAAATTTTTTCAGCCGATTCCCTTAGACGATAATGCACCCGGTCCAGTTCTGTGAAACTCAAAGCCGACACTGGTGATATTTCTTTAGGATTGGCATGAGAAGAAAAACGTTTTTGAAATTCCTCATAGGCAGCATGCGGATCTCCTTTATCAAGATATGTCCGGATACAATTATTGACGGCTTGGAACGTAGAAGTACTAAGCTTAACAAGTGAATCTTTGTCGATTACTCCAAGAATTGGTTGATGTCCAGAAATTTGATCTTCATCCAATTCCCTTAATAGGTTTATGTAGTCAACTCCGATTTTTGCAACCGCGGTATGATACGATAAATAGCCTTCATGTTTCCAGTTCTTCGGAAGCTCAATTAACTTGTTCTGAAGTAAGGCTGTTAAAGTCATCTCATTCTTTAAAATCAGGAATATTATTCGAATTCACAAAATAATTTCTTTGAGATTTCCAATACTCCTCAATCGATACACTTGCTCTTTTGCGATGTATTCGTAGGCCTTATTCTCGGATTTAAATTCACGAAGTTCTATTATTTCTGGATCACCTGATTCCTTGTTGCCATGCTTCAGTTTTAGACATGCTATAAACGAAGCCACTTTGCCTTTATCTTCGTCCCAAACGGATAGTACCATGAATTCAATACCGGTTCTAACACCTAGGCTGTCCAGCGCTTGATAATAATCTTTGAAACCTCTCTCTTTTCTAAATTTTTCAATCAGTTGCATAGTTTTATCGAAAGGGTTCCGATTGCACAACCTTTTAATAGATCTATTGTAATATTCAATGTATTTCATAATCACCAAGTGTCGTGAGTATTCGATTCGTCAAGCGCAGGTATTTTGATTTCGAGGATCAACAACATCATCTCAATGGCAAAGACGGCATTGCAAAAGTTATTCACCCGATCTGTGGGGAAGGTGGTTCGAGTCATTGAAGTCGCAAAATAATAGTGAACTAAGGCAGTACTGGAATCAAGATCTTTCACTCACCGCTGCGTAACCGAAATGGGTGACACAGCGGAGACATAATTTCTTATTGAGGAGTGGTTTTAGAATTTCCTTTCTCCTCAACATTGGAGAGGGTCTCAAAACCGGCTTCTGCTTTTTTAGTTTGTTCCTTCAGAATTTCCTGAGATTTTCTGTCTAGCGTTGATACTAATTTTGAGAAACCAGGAATTTTTGAAAGACGAGTTACGGCATTTGTAAGTTTTATACTCTTCTCAAGCACGTCCATTAGGGGATGATCAGATTTATTGTAGTCTGAAATAAGCTTTCCGGGGTTTTCAGAATTTACCTCTAAAATATTATACAGTAGCTTTATTTTTAATTCTGAGGAAATGTCTTTGTCATCAATATTATTTATTTGGTTTGATAGGCCTTCGAACGTTTTACTCAAAACTTCTTTGTGAGAGTACTCTTCGATTAACCTCTTTGATAAATTCAATTTTCGGTTGGCCGAGTATGCTACCCAAAGAACCGGAACATACAGGGGTAGGATGGCAAGAACAAGCCTTGGAATCCGAAGTATGACTTCCTCCCAAGGTGTTTTATCAACTATTGATTGATAGCTTATCATGAAAGGTATGAGTGATACGAAAATTAGCCCGGCTATTGCCGTATAGAAAGTTCTTGAAAATCTCCTAGTCTCACCCTCTTCTACAAGCTTCTTTTCTGCATAGGCATAGCTCAGGCCAGCGGTCATTGCATTTGGTAATAGCTCTTTAAT
>CAZNCO010000364.1:0-5291 GCA_964571345.1 uncultured Ohtaekwangia sp. | reverse complement strand
ACGTATTTCTCCCTGGTCCAGTATTGTATAATTTCCAAACAACCCTGCTACGTATTCATTTTTTGGCTGGCGATAAATCTCTTGTGTTGAGCCGCGCTGCACTATTTGTCCATTCTTCAAGACAATAATCTCATCTGCCCACGGAAGCGTGTCGTCCGGATCGTGTGAAACGAGAATGCAACTTATTTTTAATTTCCTGCCGATGTCTGCCACCACATTTTTGAGTGTTGCCTTCAAAGGCATATCGAGATGTGAGTAGGGCTCATCCAGCAGCAGCAGTTGAGGCTGTTGAATCAGCAAACGAGCAATCGCAATACGTTGCTTTTCGCCACCTGAGAGTTCGTCTGTTTTTCGTTTCAGCAGGTGATTGATTTTGCACACCGAAAATATTCTGGCAGCAGCCGATGTGGTTAACTGGTTGGCATACTCAAGCACTTGCTCTACGCGCAGAAATTTTGGCAATTCAAAATGTTGTGAGAGGTATGCAATTTGTCGGTGTCCTGCTACAAGCTGCTCAACTGGGCCTTTTATTTTTTCGCCATTAAGCCAGGCCGCTCCTGCTGAGGCTTGCTCCAGTCCGGCAATGATTTTAAGAAGGCTACTCTTGCCAGATCCCGTTTCTCCGGCAATGACAATTTTTTGACCTGCCGTCATGGAGAAGGAAATATTTTTGAGTACCGGTTTCCCTTCACGGGCGAAGGAAATTTTGGAGATATCGAGAAACGAAAAAGACATTATTTGTATCTGTGAATTCACAACAAAGTTGCATGCAAAGTCGCAAACACGCAAAACGAATAATTAACCTGCATGCCCTGGTTCCTGGCGTGAAAGAAAGGAAAATTAGAATATCTTTGCGGCCAATTTTGAATTTATGATTTCAGTAGATGCAGTAGGGGTAGAGTTCAGTGGAACAGTTTTGTTCAGCGACATTACATTTAATATCAACGAAAACGATCGCATTGCCTTAATGGGCAAAAACGGAGCGGGTAAATCCACGCTTTTGAAGATTTTAGCGGGGGTCAGCAAACCTACCAAGGGTAAGGTGTCAGCTCCAAAGGATTCGGTGATTGCTTACTTGCCCCAGCATCTTCTTACCAAAGATGATGCAACAGTTTTTCAGGAGGCTTCCAAGGCCTTTTCGAAAATCCTGGATATGAAAAAGAAAATTGATGAACTCAACCATCAATTGGAAACACGCACTGATTATGAGTCGGATGAATACGCGAAGATTATTGAAGATGTATCTGAACTTAGTGAGAAATACTATTCTATTGAAGAAATCAATTTTGATGCAGAAGTCGAAAAGACATTGATGGGTCTTGGTTTCCTTCGTTCTGACTTTACCCGCCAGACCACTGAATTCAGCGGAGGCTGGCGCATGCGTATCGAGCTGGCAAAAATCCTTTTGCAGAAGCCTGACTTGATTTTGTTGGATGAGCCTACCAATCACCTCGACATCGAATCGGTGCAATGGCTGGAAGAATTTTTAAAGACGAATGCAAAGGCCGTGATTGTTATCAGCCACGACAAAACGTTTGTAGACAACCTTACCAATCGCACGATTGAAGTGACGATGGGTCGTATTTACGATTACAAAACGAACTACACACATTACCTGCAGTTACGAAAGGAAAGACGCGAGCAGCAGCAGAAGCATTACGATGATCAGCAAAAGGAAATTGCAGACATCACTGCGTTTATCGAGCGATTTAAAGGTACCTATTCTAAAACGCTTCAAGTACAATCAAGGGTGAAGATGTTGGAGAAGATGGAATTGGTGGAAGTAGATGAAGTAGATTCATCTGCCCTCAATCTGAAATTTCCTCCGGCACCTCGTTCAGGAAATTATCCGGTGATCGTTACAGATCTCACCAAGCGGTATGGCGATCACACCGTGTTCTCAGATGTATCGTTAACCATCGCGCGAGGCGAGCGCATCGCCTTTGTTGGAAAGAATGGTGAAGGTAAATCCACGCTAGTAAAAGCCATCATGGGTGAAATTGATTTTGAGGGCAAGGTGCAGTTGGGGCATAATAGTTTGATTGGATATTTCGCGCAAAACCAGGCGGCTCTTCTTGACGAAGACTATACGGTTTTCGAAACTATTGATGTGATTGCGCAAGGAGACATTCGCACCAAGATGAAAGACATTCTCGGAGCCTTCATGTTCAGTGGCGATGCGATTGATAAAAAAGTGAAGATGCTTTCAGGTGGAGAGCGCACACGCCTGGCGATGATTAAGTTGTTGCTTCAGCCGGTGAATCTTTTGATTCTTGATGAACCTACCAACCACCTGGATATCAAAACCAAAGATATTCTGAAAGAAGCGTTGAAAGACTTCGATGGCACAATGATTCTCGTTTCACACGATCGCGACTTTTTGGATGGCCTGGCGACTAAGGTTTTTGAATTCGGGAACAAACGCGTGAAAGAACACTTTGAAGATATTACGGGCTTCCTCCGTAACAAGAAAATGGAAAACCTGCGTGAGATCGAGCGCACCAAGGTTCAGTAAAATTTGTAACTTGAGGTTGAACACAAACTCAACCTCATATGGAAGCATCAGTTTTCGGAATTTTCCTGTTATTTATTGGATTCATTGCCTTATTCACGCTCTTCGTGACAGTGAAGCAAGGAAACATTGCAGTCGTTACCATCTTTGGAAAGTATCAACGTATTCTGCGGCCGGGGCTTAATATCAAGATCCCATTCATCGAGCGGATTCACTCTCGCGTGAGTATTCAAAATCGCTCGGTGGAATTGGAGTTTCAGGCTACCACGATGGACCAGGCGAATGTCAACTTCAAAGCGATGTTGCTCTTCTCTGTACTCAATCAGAATGAGGAAACCATCAAGAATGTTGCATTTAAATTTTTAGACGAACAAAGTCTGATGACTGCGTTGGTGCGAACGATCGAGGGATCGATCAGAAGTTTTGTGGCAACTAAAAAGCAATCTGAAATCCTTTCTCTCCGGCTGGAGATTGTTCAGGAAGTAAAGCAACAACTCGATCACACTCTGGAAGGCTGGGGCTATCATCTTATTGATTTGCAATTGAATGACATAGCCTTCGATGAAACCATCATGAAGTCGATGGCGAAAGTAGTGGCTTCAAATAATTTGAGGGCTGCTGCAGAAAACGAAGGCCAGGCTCTGTTGATCACAAAAACAAAAGCAGCAGAGGCAGAAGGCAATGCCATTAAGATTGCTGCAGAGGCGGAAAAGGTTGCTTCACAACTTCGCGGGCAAGGAGTTGCTCTTTTTAGAGAAGAGGTTGCAAAAGGTATGTCACAGGCAGCGAAAGAAATGCAGACTGCTAATCTTGACTCATCCTTCATTTTGTTTTCAATGTGGACCGAAGCTATCCGCCATTTTGCAGAGCATGGCAGTGGCAATACTATTTTCCTTGACGGCTCTTCTGATCACATGAAGCGTACAATGCAAGAGTTAATGTCGATTTCAAAAGGAGCATTGACAGTTAAGCCTGAAGAGAAGAAATAATTATTAAATATTTTTCAACAAGGAACCTATTCGCAAACGAGTAGGTTCTTTTGTTTTTTGGATGCATCAGTAGTAATCGATACTATCAGCATCCGAATTCTATTTGCCTTTAAATGAATTATTAGATGAATAGGAAAATAAAAATTGCAGCCATCTGCGGAAGCACTAAGAAGAATTCCCTCAACTTGAAATTGATTGACGCAATTGCTTCGTTAACAGAAAGTGATTTTGAGTTTGATGTTATCTCCAACATTGATCAAATCCCGCATTTCAATCCAGACCTTGATAATGAAGCAGCACCCGAAGCAGTTTCTTCGTTTCGAAAGCGACTTCGAAAAGCCCATGCTATTTTAATTTGTACTCCAGAATATGCAATGGGTGTACCCGGTACTTTAAAGAATGCGATTGACTGGACAGTCTCGTCATGCGAATTCTCACACAAGCCTACCGCACTGATTACCGCTTCTTCCCAGGGATTCAAAGGCCACGCATCGCTTCTTGAAACATTGAAGATCATTGAAGCGAACATCACGGATGAAACGCAGCTCATCATTTCGTACGTCAAGACAAAAGTGAGCGCGGAAGGATTTATTAAGGATGAAGCAACCAAAGCGCAAGTTTTGGGCGTGATGCAAGGTTTACTTGCGTCTGTTTCTTCAGTAAAAATCACGGCCTGAGCTCCAGCTTGGATGATGTTTGGAAAATCATTTAATTGGTTTTCTAAACCTACCATTCATGAGAAAATTTATTTTACTGTCTTTCGTTTTAATCGCACAAGTCACATTTGCCCAAGTAGACAGCGCCCAGCTTTTTTTAGATAGCCTGCAGGCTAAATTGAAAATGCAAACCGGTAGCATAAAGCTTGGCGATGACATTGGAACACTTGCAGTGCCCGAAGGCTTTGGTTATCTCAACGGCAAGCAAGCCGAGTTTGTTATCAAAGATATGTGGGGAAATCCGGACGGAGCTGGCACACTTGGGATGCTAGTCCCTAACAAACCAAATATCCTGAGTGATAGCAGCTGGGCATTTATTATCACTTATGAGGAAATGGGTTATGTGAAAGACGATGACGCAGACGATATCGATTATGACGACATGCTTACTGAACTTAAGGAAGAAATCAGTAAAGAAAATGAAGAGCGTGTAAAGTCGGGTTATGAAAAATATGAATTAATTGGTTGGGCGTCTAAACCATTTTATGATAAGGATAAGAAGGTGTTGCATTGGGCAAAAGAAATAAAATTCGGCACGAATGAACTCAATACATTAAATTATAACATTCGTGTGCTTGGACGGAAAGGTGTGTTGATGTTGAATGCAGTTTCGTCTATGGATCAATTGCCTGTAGTTAAAAAACACATCAATCCAGTGCTCGCCTCGTTCGCTTATGCGGATGGTAAGAAATATTCTGACTTTGATCCAAAATTGGATGAAGTAGCTGCCTGGACGATTGGAGGATTGGTGGCAGGTAAGCTTCTCGCGAAAGTTGGATTCTTCGCCATCTTCCTGAAGTACATTAAACTGATCGTGATTGCCGTTGGTGCAGCAGGAGCGGGCATCTGGAAATGGTTCAAGAAAAAGACAGAGCCTCCGGTGGTGAAGGATATGAATGCGTAAGAGGATACTTGATTCTTGATGCCGCTTCGTGAATCCAGCATCTAGTATCTACTAGTATCTAGTATCTATTAGGATCAAACGCGCCCAGGTTCACACTTGGGCGTTTTTGTTCGATCAGTTCGCTCACGAGTTTGCCTGTACCTGGGCCAAGGCTCAAGCCCATCATCGAG
>CAZNCO010000363.1:0-5294 GCA_964571345.1 uncultured Ohtaekwangia sp. | reverse complement strand
GTTTTCGAACAACGTTCGGTGTCGTGGAACAGTAACGTGCAGGTCGGGCTACTCGGTAGTCAGATTAGAGTAAACCGACAAACTCGATCGACAAATACAAAAGATTGAAGATGAACTTTGCAAGACGGACTTTGGTAATAATTTTTTCTCTCCTACTTTTGGCGGACTTGTTATTTTGGATGATGGCAACTGCTAGCGGACACAACATTCCGACAAAAACGACAAGCTCATTTTTGGTTACTGCCGTAGTATTATTTGTTCTCACCATTTTAACTTACAAATACTTAAGACCACGCGACACCGAATAAAAAAAAGGAAATGGTCTGTAGACAATTTTAAACACAGGGACTAAAGAGACAATGAACCATGGTTGTAGAGTAGGTGAAGCGGCAACCGCTTATGCTATCTGTTATACGATGTGTTGTTATCAAGTTTTGTTTTCTTAATTTCGTTTGGCTCGTGGTAGAAGGCGCGGCAGAGAAAACCGCTACCGTCAAAAGCGCGGTTGGCAGCTAGCCCTTCTGGAAAAATAGCGTTTCAAAAAACCAATGACTGACTTAGAAAAATTTGGAGAACTCGTGATGGCTAAATGCCGGGACGAAATAATGGACGGACAGAATCAATTTAAGCACCTCGACTACAAAAGTTTTGAAAAACTTGGTGACGAGCAATTGAAACAAACTCTGATTGAAAGAAAACAACTATTGGACAGTTTGACACCTGAACAAATAAAGATACTTGATAAAATAATTTTAAGTACGGTTGACAATTTTGCGTTTTGTTTATTGAGAGAATTTCAAGAACGCAAAGACAAAAGTTACAACAAGGACAGTTTTGATATTGTAATAAATGGCAAAGCAAGTTTTGAAATGGAGAACGACTTGGTTTCAGGTAATTTGTTTGGTGACTATTTTACTTGGGTTGAAAAGAGCAGCAAGTATGGACCTTTTCAACATTAATAAAGTGATGAAGGGTCAGCAGCCAACAGTGCCCCTTATGTCAGCTGTTGATGATGTGTTGTTATCAAGTTTTGTTTTCTTAATTTCGTTTGGCCCGCGGGAGAACGCGAGGCAGAGAAAACCGGAGCGTCATAAGCATCGCTTCGAACAATTGAAATTAGATTGACTCTTAAAGCGATTTGCATGAGATACTTAGCACTATTAAGCATACTTGGAATCTTAAGTTGCCGACAAAAGCAAAGAACAATTGATGAATTCAAAAAGACAGACAGTTCTCAATATTCTCAAACTGACTCTAAACGTAACTCGTTGTCTAAAGCTGAGAGCGTTATTCCAAATCCTATCGTTCAAGACATTTTAAACGCAGGCAACGAATCGATTATTTTTGAGAAATTTAAAAGCGTTGATCTAAGTGAAATATTTCTTACAAAGGATTTTTCTTACAATGGCGCAATTGGAACAACCTATAAAAGATTGAGGGTACATATCTCAGAAGTATTAAAGTCTGACAATGACAGCACTCTTTATAGTGTTACCGGAAAAACCAATGTTAATTCAAATATATGTTTGTTCACAGGCGAGATAAAAATAAAGTCTATCTCTAAAAACACTAAGTACTCGAGGGACGATGTTGGTCCACCAAATGAAGTTTTGGGCAATATTTTTGGAGAATTTCTATTTGAGGAGGATACCACAAATCACGCTACAGGGTCCGGAGTCATGAAAGGAACATTTTCCGTTGGCTGGGACATTAAGGATGGTAAAATAGTAGTTGGGGATGTTTGGTACACATATAGAACAAATGTTGTTAGCTTCTCTGGAGTTTGGACCAGCTATAAAACAGGACGGTCTCAAGATATTTGCTGGAGTGATAATATCGCTCCATGTCTGCCTAAAGACTTTAACTGTAGTGACGGTCCAGATGTCATCCCTTGCGAGAAATACGCAAATAACGGATGGGAGTCGCTAAGAAACGTTTTCGATTCTAGCGATGAAGTCAGGAAGGAAGCGATCAAAATTGAAAACCTCAAATGGTGGGATTATGTATCGCAAAAGGATTATTACTAGAGCCTACTCCATCAACACATAAGGATTAAACGAAGCCGCGCACAGGATGAATCGTTACCGAAGCTCAGTAAATAACTCAACCACTAAACAATATAGTAAGTAATCGCATGAACGACTTACACAAAATATTCAAACTGATGACACTAACGGTTTGCATGGCGGTTGGGCTGTTTGCATTTACCCTAATCAGTCGGGAAAAATTTCAAGAGCTAGTTGAATTAACTATAAACTACTGACATGTTTAGATACAGTGTTTGTGACCCATTGAAGAGCGAACCAATTGAAATGGGAGAAATTGAGAAAGGTAAAATTCTTGACATCGTGGACAGATTTCCCTGGACTGATCTTCTGAACAAAATGAAAGGAGTAAAAGAGAGCGATATTCATTTTTCGCCTTCAGTTGAGTTTGAGAATAAAGCCAACCGCCACGGACTGAGTATTTCAATTGTTGAAGATGAAAAGGGGAATGAATTTTATATTTTCTTCAAGAGACCAAAAATGGTAACAAAGTTATTCGGGCTAATAAAGATCATGGACGATAACTTTACATCTGACCGGACCGGACAGACAAGTAATGATGTTCGAGACGCAGTGACCGCTTTGATAAATGACGACCTTACCACTCTTGAGAAAAGGTGGGGATAAAAAAGAGGCAAAAAACATAGTCGTGCAACAAGCACAATGAACTTACGGCAGCTGCTATTGATGTATTGTTTGAAGTTGTTTTCTTAATTTCGTTTGGCTCGTAAGAGAACGCGCGGCACAGAAATCCGCAGCCGTTATAAGTGACGGTCGTTAGCTGTAATTTTTTAAACAAAGACTTTGACCATGACAAAGCGGGACTTTTTTATTCTATTAATTAAACTATTCGGACTGCATTCAATTGTGATTTCCATATTTTCAGTTTTACCAAACAATGTACTAACCCCCTATAAGTTGGACAGAATCGTTTTTTAAGTTGTGTAGTACTTGCCGGTTTTCCTGTTCAACTTCTAAGCAAAAATAGGTGTCTGAATCAGCCGTGTCAAGGCTGGTACAGAGCGAACGATTTTGTGTTTGATTTTTTATGGAATCGTTCGGCCTTGACACGACTGCTCCAGCCACCTGGTCGCGCTGCTTATCAGTTGAACAGGAAAGACCTGTTGACCATTTCTGTTGTGGGGTTATCCGCCCAAGCCTTTTCAGATTATTGCCCAGTCTTATAGGGGGTTAGTACAACAACATAGCTTTTGCCTTCCAACAAGTTGACATTGTTGTAATCATCTGGACTATTATTGTCATTGCAATTCTCGTTGGATTATTTTGGCTTCTTGTATTTGAAGCGGACAAAGTCGTTGACTTGATGAAACTAGGTAAAGGTTTCACGGACGACAGGATGGAACTAGGAAATATAAAATCCTCGGATATAATTAAAACAGGAACGTTCATAATCGGGGGACTTATGATTGTTGATAATATCCCAAGCCTATTAAGTCAGGCCTTTTGGGCTTTTAAGGGCGACATCGTAGGGCAAGAATTTAGTTCAAAAGACAAATTCAATTTAACTGTCAGCGACTAAATGTACTCATGGGATATTTGCTGATTACAAACTTAAATTTTGTGTCGAGACGGCTGACTAACAAAAAGAACTTGGAGTAAAAACTGCCGCTAACCGAGAGCGCTTATGTCACCTTCTGCTGATGTGATGATATCAAGTTTTGTTTTCTTAATTTTATTTGGCCTGTGCGAGTAGGCACGGCAGAGAAAACCGCAGCCATCCTTTAGTTTACCACATGGAAGTATACAGCTGATTTTAAAAAAAGGTCACATTAAATGCTGGAATGATATCAGTTTCAAATGACGAATATTAAAAAAGAAATACTAAAATGGATTGGCGAATGTGCACTTATTGTGCTGAGCGTGCTCCTTGCTTTTGTTATTGAGGGCAAACGACAAGAGAATAAAGAAAAACAGGAGTTAATTGCCGCCCTAACAGAATTAAAAACTTCATTTAAATGGGATTCGACTGTTATTCAAGTCAGAATTTTTTACTTACGGAAAATTGACACGTTACACAACAAAATCTTATCAGACATTGACAAGAAAGTGGTAAATCATGAGGTTTCTTCTTTAGACCTGTACAACTTAGTTATGAACTATTCTGTAAAGCGAATCCTGAATAATGATAATATCAGTTTACTATCAAGTGACTATCGAACAGGATTATACAGGTACGATCGTAATCTTGATTGGATAAATGAACACTACGAAATACGATACGGAAATAATTGTAATGAACTTGAAGATTTAATGTTTGAGCAGGGAGATCAAGTTCTGTTCACAAGTAAATTCAAAGGGCTTTTGATGAAAAGTAAAAGCATCTTACTAGAAATGATTGATGAATATGAATCCATAAATAACGACAGCAGAAATCATATCAGTAAACTAACAACTGCTGAAATAAATAAACTAAGAAAATAAAAATATCAGCCTGGGGTGCGTAGTAAATCATAGTTTAGTTTTCTTTATTACATTCGTCACTGCGAACAATTTGGAGCAGATCGCACTTGGCATTCCTAACGTCATTGCCAAGCGTTCCTAATCCCAAGCCGCCATAAACACGGTACGTTAGACATTGTAGCCAATATTTCAAATGAGATTAGGATACTAAATAAAGAACTCATTAAAAAAAAAAACTTAACGCCAATTCATCTTGAACTTGTATGAGAGAGTTGTCAACGAATTGCTAGCTCAAAAAATTCCTTTCTTAATTATTGGTTCTTACGCAAGGCTGTGGAATAAAATGGGTCATGTATTTCCCAAAGACTTGGATATTTGGATATATCCTGTTCTTTCAGGAAAAAGTATTACTATTAACAGTCGCGAAGTTGTATTAAAACAAGACTGCGTAGTAGAAATTCAGGATGGTGTTTTAAGGCTAAATATTTTTACAACCGTTCACGGTCTAGACTTTACTACTTCTCTTCAACGCGGTAAGAAAAGGATACTTAAAGATAAAATCACATTGAATTATATTAACAGACATGATTGTTTGACCAATTTAAATGAAGTTAAAAAAATATGGGATTCTTAGGTGACTATTGCCTTGAAATTAAAGCGCCATCTCCCGGAAAAAGGGATGTAGTATTCCCTCGACTTATTGCTGACAAGTGGATGAAAATGGGTATTGACTTTGAGCAGGAAGTTGCAGATGCCGACTATTATATTGGAAGGCTCTTTGTCCAATTTTCAGAGGAATATTACATGTTCATGATGAACGAACATTCC
>CAZNCO010000362.1:0-5317 GCA_964571345.1 uncultured Ohtaekwangia sp. | reverse complement strand
GCGACAATTAAAAGTAACTGAAGGGCAAGGCGAAGCGTCCTTCTCAGAGGGGTATATGATGAGTTCATATGGGTGAAAGGTTAAAGTTTCCCCGTCACCACTTTGATCGATTAAAGCCAACGGCCAGAGTAATTTCGGGTTATTTAAATGTAAGAAGGATGTAAGAAAATGAAAATGATTTTAATCCATTTCTTAAAAATCATTTGTCATTGGCCGAATTTGGCCTTTTTAAGTAAAAACCTTGCCTAAATCGAACCCGTTTTGCAGGGGAGTTTCTTTCACCTCAGTCTCACAAACGTGCCCATCGGCAAGTCATTTCCGCTTTTAGGTTTGAGATAAAATTCTCCGTAGTCTTCTTGCATTGACTGAAAATGAGTCTTCACCACGTTTAATCCAACCTTTGCCGAAAGGCCAACAGCATACATGGAAAGAATAAAAAATGAGTTTTCTTTTTCGAGCAATTCAGCACTTAGCGAAACCAGCTCATCCAGTTTTTCCTGAAGTGTCCATTTCTCACCATCAGGGCCGCGGCCATACGGTGGCGGGTCCATGATAATACCGTTGTATTTGTTGCCGCGCTTGGCTTCACGCTTTACAAACTTGAGCGCATCTTCATACACCCAACGGATGTTTTCGAGATGGTTTAGTTGCATGTTTTGATTCGCCCAATTGAGACCGGGCCTTGAAGCATCTACGTGGGTTACATCTGCACCCGAACTTCGTGCAACTACAGAGGCTGCACCGGTGTAAGCGAATAGATTTAAGATCCTTGGATTTTTCTTATCCCAGGAATGGATCGTATCAAAAATAAAATTCCAGTTGTCGCCTTGTTCAGGAAAAACCCCAACATGACCAAAGCTTGTAAGTGCGAGGCGAAGTGTAAGATTAAGCTCTTTGTATTGATAGTTCACATTCCAACTATCCGGCATTGATTGCAATTTTTTCCAGCCGCCTTTCACATCTTCGCCAAAACGAAAATTATCTTTTTGTTCCCGGTTGAAATGCGCGTGTGCCATTTGGTGCCATTTACTTTCAGGCAGTGCCCTTTGCCAGATTGCTTGAGGCTCGGGGCGGATCAAAATATATTTCCCGAATCGTTCGAGCTTTTCGCCTTCGCCCGAGTCAATGAGTTCGTAGTCTTTCCAGGATGATGGGTGGAGGAGTTTCATTTTATATTCAATTCCTTTTGTTCGAAATGTACACAATTTCCCTGCTGTAACAGGACAAAAATCATGTTTCAAAAACATTGAAATCACTTTTCTAAGTCTGGGCGAAGAGTTATCTTCATTCAACAATTCATCAAAGCTGGGTTTGCTACACTTCCAGCGAAAATGCATGTCCGCAATTTTCTTCCGGGAGTGAAATGCCCATCAGCAGGTAGGCCCAAAGGTGGTGTTAAAAATATGGTCATTCGATGTGTCCATAAAAGAAATAAACAACAACACATAAAAAATGAGTTGGTCAATTCATTTAAAAACCTCTAAAATTTCACTCCTATGAAAATCTATGACGACAAACACATCAAAAACATTGTACTGCTGGGATCCCCGAAAAGCGGTAAGACGCTGCTGGCCGAAGACATGCTTTTTGAAGCCGGCATCATCCACCGCAGAGGAACCATCGAAGGAAAAAATACAGTAAGTGATTGCCACGAAATCGAACAAGAGCGTGGCAATTCTGTTTTTGCCACCGTGCTGCACACCGAGTGGCGCGACTATAAAATCAATATTATAGATACACCCGGCTTTGACGACTTTGCCGGGGAAATGATCTCATCGCTGCGCGTGGCCGATACGTGCGTAGTCGCGATCAATGCTCAGCATGGAGCTGAAGTAGGCACTGATCTGATTTGGAATTATGTACAGCAATTCAACAAGCCAGTGATCTTTGCGATCAACCAGATCGACCATCCCAAAGCTGATTTTGAAAAAGCACTGATATCGCTCAAAGAACATTATGGAAATGCGGTCACTCAGATGCAGTATCCCGTAAATCAGGGAGAGAATTTTAATGGCATCATTGATTTATTAAAAATGGTGATGTACAAATTTCCTGCCTCGGGTGGTAAGCCAGAAAAACTTTCTATTCCAGATTCAGAAAAAGAAAAGGCAAATCGCCTGCACAACGAATTGGTAGAGAAAGCAGCAGAGAACGATGAAAAGCTGATGGAAAAATATTTCGAGAAAGGAACACTGGACGAAGATGAGCTTCGCGAAGGACTCAAACTCGGCATGGTGAATCATGACGTATTCCCGGTTTTCGTAATGTCGGCCAAGAAAAATATGGGCACAGGAAGGATGATGGGTTTTATTGACAATGTAGCCCCTTCACCATGTGATGCCAAACCAGAAAAAACCACTACAGGCAAAGAGCTTACGTATAACCGCACCCAGCCACCCGTTCTATTTGTGTTTAAATCACACATTGAACCCAACCTTGGCAAGCTTTCTTAGTTCAAAGTGATGCAGGGCGAAGTGACTGCCAATTCTGAATTAACAAATGCGCAAACGGGAGCAATAGAAAAATTCCACCAGATTTTTATTATGGATGGAAAAACCCGGAACCCGATCGACAAACTTGTAGCCGGAGATATTGGAGCAACTTTAAAATTAAAGGACACTTATACCAATCAGACACTTTGCGCCAAAGGCTTTGAAGGAGCCATTGAGCCGATTGTATTTCCCGAGCCTCGCATTCGCGTAGCGGTGATCGCGCAAAGCAAAAATGATGATGAGAAAATCGGTGAGGTATTGAATAAAATACACCAGGAAGATCCAACCCTTGAAATTGAATATTCAAAAGAACTGAAGCAACTGATTCTTTCTGCTCAGGGCGAGTTACATCTCACCGTTTGTAAATGGTTTTTAGAAAATGTTTACAAGCTGCATGTAGATTTCATCGCGCCAAGAATTTCATATCGCGAGACAATTCGTAAGCCATCAAGCGCCAGCTATCGCCATAAAAAACAATCGGGTGGAGCAGGACAATTTGGTGAAGTGCATTTAAAAATTGAACCCTACTATGAAGGCATGCCGGAGCCAACCGAATTCAGCATACGCGGAAAAGAAGTAATCGATCTGGAGTGGGGCGGCAAACTCGTATTTTACAACTGCATTGTAGGCGGGGTGATCGATGCGCGATTCATTCCCTCTATTTTGAAAGGTGTGATGGAGAAAATGGAAGAAGGCCCGATCACCGGCTCGTACGTGCGCGATGTGCGCGTGATGGTGTACGATGGCAAAATGCACCCGGTAGATTCCAACGACATCTCTTTTAAGATTGCTGGCATGATGGCGTTTAAAGATGCTTTCATGAAAGCCGAGCCTCAATTGCTCGAACCAATTTACGATCTCGAAATACGTGTGCCCGAAGAAATTATGGGCGATGTGATGGGCGACTTGCAAACCCGCAGAGCGCTGATCATGGGCATCGATACGAATGGAAATTACCAGGTGATCAAAGCCCGCGCACCATTGGCCGAACTAGACAAGTATTCTACTTCCCTGCGATCACTGTCACAAGGAAGAGCCGGCTTCTCACAAAAATTTGCTGACTTCGCGCCAGTTCCATTTGATCTTCAAAATAAATTGGCAAAAGCTGCAGAAGCAGAAATGGCAACTGTCTAACCATTTAGATGCATAGACTGCTGAAAGGCAATCTCTGTATCTTTTAAAAAATATAAAGTATTCAATTAATGGGGATGTGATTTAACCACCTCAACCCTCCAAACACTGGTTGTTTTGGGAATATTGCTTACTCCATCAACAAGAGCTAATGCAAAAAATCCAACACCTAAACCCATCAAAACAGGGTTAATTCTCTGATCCGTATTTGGACTCGTATTAATACTACTAATCATTAAGGCAGTGCCACCAAGCAGGAAGAGAAAAGGTCTAAGATTGTGTCGTCCACGCTTACTGATCAAATATAAATTTTTGAGCGGAATGTTTTCCTTATCAACTTGAATAGTGCTGTCATTCAGCACATAAAAAGCGCCACGGCCCATAATATGTCGATATGTCAAGTAGCGATTTGTGGCAGCTGTTGGATCTTGTATAAAGCCAGGAGATCCATTTGTGATGGTCGAATAAGAAGTATAACCATATAAAATCTTTGTACCCTCAGGCAAAAATTTTTGCTTGCCTGTGAAACGACTTGTTAACATAAGACCTTTTGGCCGTATGTACAACCAGTAATCATTAAAAGTAACAAGGCAACGTGTAGGCTCCTCAAATTTTAGACATTATGACACCAAAAGATTTTTTGCTTTTAAAAAGAATATTAACTCACCATCCCATCAAACGCTTTCACAAAACCTTTCATCTCATCCTCTGTGCCAATGCTCACGCGGCACCATTCTTTGTTTTGATATTCCCAGATGCGGATGAGATAACCTTTCTCGTCCAGTGTGGTAAGAATTTTCTTTCCATCCATGGGTGCAGGGAAGAGCACCACGTTGTTTACTGATTTGCCGTAAATTATTTTTTTCTGATCTAGATAATCGGTGAGTACTTTTCTGGCGATGGCATTTTTATCACGTACTATTCTCATGAAGTCTTCGTCTCCGAGCGATGCTTTCGCGGCAGCAATGGCAGTCTGACTGGGAGAAATCGTATCCCCGTATTTGGCAATCTTCTTCAACGTATCCGGATGACCAATTACATAACCTATGCGCAAGCCGGCCAGGCCATAAACTTTTGAAAATGTTTTTGAAACCACGATGTTCGGATTGTTCTGGACTAATCCCACCATCGACTTTTGCTGCGATGGTTCAAGAAATTCAATGTACGCTTCATCGGCATACACCAAGGTTTTCTTTGAAGCTTCCTGACAAAATCCACGGATGACAGAATCTTCCACCACGGTTCCTGTAGGATTATTTGGATTACAAAAGAAAACGACCCTCGTATCGCCCTTAATCGCTGAAGCTAACGCATCGAAATTATGTTCCATCCGATCATTCAAGTCAACACGATCCCATTTTGCATTCATCTGCTCAGCGTAATTCATCAGCAGCGGAAAGGTAGGATATGCCGACAATACGCGCCCGCCTTCCAGGCCATAGGCAATTCCTGTCTGGCAAAGTAGTTCACCTGAGCCAGCACCCAACAACACGAAGGATGGATCAACGCCATTCTTTGCGGCAATGATTTTCCTGAACTCTTCCAACTCATCAAATGCATAACGATTTCCTTTCGACAATCCTTCGAGCGCAGCTTTTTTTGCCTTCTCCGATGGCCCATAAGGATTCTCATTTGAATTCAATCTCACCTTTGCACCACTGCTCGCCTTGAAAAAGTTCCTTTCGGCCTTGCTC
>CAZNCO010000361.1:0-5325 GCA_964571345.1 uncultured Ohtaekwangia sp. | reverse complement strand
CCTCTGTGGTAACTATCAGGTGATCGAGCAATTGGATTTCTAAATACCGACCTCCTTCTCTTAACTTCTTTGTCAAGTCAATGTCAGCCTGACTTGGTTTAAGATTTCCGGAAGGATGATTGTGAGCAACTATAAACCCGCATGCACCAGCTTTGATTCCAGCTGCAAAAATAAGTTTAGGATCAGCTACTGTTCCGCTAACCCCTCCCGTTGAAACTTCCAGAATTCCCAAAACCTTGTTGGCTCTGTTGGTGAGCATTACTTTGAATTGCTCCACTAACTCAATTCTGGATTCATCCCAAGATTCTTTTAGGATGTTGAACGCGTCCCTTGATCCATTGATCTTGGGGCGTAAAGAGGGTTTTACATTTGACTTGTAGGTGAGCTGAATTTCTGCCACCTGGTACTGTCGGTTTTCTTTTGTGTTTTCCATAATCGTTTGAATTAATTATGGTGCACAGGCAGGCTTAGGACGGAATTTGCGCAAGGAGGAACGGAATAAATGGGAGTTCCTGGAAGGAGGCACGACTGTAAGGGGGAAACCGTTTATGCCGTAGTTCCTTGCATGCACATTACGGCATAAGCCTAAATTTGTACCAATGATTAATGAGAGAATAAATTGTCACTTCAATAAATCCCAATAATCATGGAAGGTGTCTTAGCTGATCGACTTAGCAAAGTCAAATTGTATAAGATTGCATTTGGGCTCGCAATTTTTACCATTGTTTATAACCTTGGTGAGGGGATTCTGTCAACACTTTTCGGTTTCGAAGACGAAAGTCTAACTCTTTTCGGGTTTGGGGTCGATAGTTTTATAGAGGTTATTTCCGGATTGGGTATTGCTCGCATGGTTTCACGCATTCAATCACGGCCAGAAGGTAATCGCGATCCCTTTGAAAGAACAGCTTTGAAGATTACGGGTGTTTCGTTTTATATTCTTGTGGTGGCACTTGTTGTAATGAGTATTTACAACGCATGGACTGGTCACAAACCAATCGCAACGTTGTGGGGAGTGATCATTTCAATCGTTTCAATTTTCATAATGTGGGATATTGGTTTTAACCAAAACAAAAGTTGGCAGACAATTGAATTCAGCAGCCATTCTTGCCGATGCCTCCTGTACCAAGGTCTGCATCTATATGTCGGTAATTCTGCTTATGTCTAGTGTATTATACGAATTGACAGGATTTACCTATGCGGATAACCTGGGAACGCTAGGTCTCGCCTATTTTTCATTCAAAGAAGGCAAAGAATGTTTTGAGAAGGCAAATTCTAACAAGAATTGTTGCTGCGACCCATAAATAGAATTAAAAGTGAGCATAGAATTGATATAACTGTTAGATGATTACTCCCGACCATTCTTACCGACAAGCCGCCAATTGCGCTCGTTGCGGAACCTTTGTCAAGGGTGGCGATTCCATAAAAAAAATAAACAACTATCGCCACTCGACATGGCCCTTGACAAAGGTTTCGCAACGGGCCTACCTTTGGCTTGGTGGTGAAATGGTCTTCTTTTGATTTTTCTTCGAAGTCTTTATTCTTCTATTAATCTCTTGCAAAGCTCTTGGCGAAAGAGAGATTACCTTTAATTTGCTAAAACCAAATCGCACTTTCGGTAAGTGCTTTGTCGCTGTCTTTTTCCCGTCTATTGATTTCGATATTTTAAGGAACTATGCCAAAGAGGTTGTTCCTTAAACTGGTTGATTGCACTCAACCTCTTTGGGATTGTTCCGAATTTATTTTCTGCATTTCGTAGTCAGTCCTCCAATAGACACATGCCTTGCCCTTGACAAAAGTTTAGCAAGGGGCCTACCTATGGCTTGGCGGTGAAATGGTCTTTGAATCAATTTTATAAGTCGGCTCGGTAAGCCATTAAGTGTTCACTCTTCCTTCAATGCTTACGCTCTTCATCATTTTTTTAGAGGGATCATCACAATATTTGAAAGGATCGCGATGTTGGGTTGAATCTATTTTTAAAGGAAGCACGTATTAATACCTAACTTCTCTTCTTACATGCTCAAAAGTAAATGAGTGTCTTGTGTTTTCTTTTTAGCATTTGCTGTTTCAATAGCACAATTCATCGCTCATCGTTGTTCAGTTCATCTCCAATCCCAAAGCTTCAGCATCTCTGAACTGGCTTCCCTCGTACACTTTTCAAATTCCAATTTCATATCAGGCGCACAAGCCGAAGTCAGTTCAAAAGTTAATTCGGATGAAGAAATTGAGGAGGTTGAAGATGATGATGATGATTGTTTCATATCAGGACCTTGCATTATTTTAGCAGTACCCTCGTCCTATAAATTATCTTTTCCAACCTTTAGGGCAAGCGGGTCACCTTTAAGTCAGCTTCTTGGCGTTCATTCCCTGCGCGCACCTCCTGCTCTTTCTGCATAAGCAGCATACTTAGCAAGTCTTAACCTGCTTACCCGCAATGTAGTTTGTCTTACGCAAACGCGAATCCTTATTTCTTAAATATTAATTCCTCCCTGGACTTGTTCTTACGATCCGGGAACTCAAATATTTCAATTATGAAAACAACAATTCTTTGTTTCTTAATCCTAATCTCTATGGTGACATTGTCGGTTGCCCATGGTGGTAAGAAAAACAATTCATCCAAAGTTCATGTGGACTCTGCGGCAACAATCGATGAAGGACATGACCATGCATCAGGCGATGCTGACCACCATCACGATGAGGAGATGAGCCTGGATCAATCGAAGGTGAGTGCAGACCTGGATGACTTCCCAACAATCCATCCATTGATCGTTCATTTTGCCATCGTGTTAATTATTGTAGCAGCCGGGCTTCAACTCTTAAATCTCTGGTTAATGAAGAGGGAAATTTCCTTGATCACTACTGCCATACTCTTCCTTGGTGTTATGACGGCATGGTTAGCCGCAACTAATTTTCATCCACACACACACGACCTTAGTGCGCGTGCACAATTGGTATTAGACCAGCACGACAAGTGGGCAGACTGGACAATCAATTTCGGTGTAATTGCCCTGATTTTGCAGATCGTTAATTTGTTTTTCTTTAAAGCAAAGCGTTGGGCATTCGCCATTGTTGCTGGCGTACTTATTCTTTCCGGATACAGTGTAGCACACGCTGCTCACTATGGTGCACAGTTAGTGCATATTGAAGGAGTAGGCCCACAGGGAAATCATCTTGAACTGGAGCATCATCATTAAAATCACTCAACATAAATTCAAAAACTATGGATACGAAATTTCATAAAGTCCTATTCAGGACTCTTGTTGTCATTTTGTTTTGCGGGTTTGCAAATACACAAGCTCAAAATTCTCTCGCAGCACTAAATAGCGGGCAATCGAGACTATGGATCAAAACAAAACCTGCGAGTGCGGATTACTATATCGGTATTGGAAGCGCTTCTACCAAATTGCAAGACTATCAGCAGATCGCCAAAAAGAATGCACTCCAGGATTTGCTTGGCGAAATTAAAATAACGGTGAACAGTACCTCGGTACTTCAGCAAATCGACAAAGACAAAAAATTCAAAGAGCAGTACGAAACCAATATCAAGACGACTGTTGCCGATGAAATTCAAAACTTTGAGTTGGCAGACACCTATGAAGAGAACGGACACTACTATGTATATTATCGGTTGTCGAAGAAAGCGTATGAACAACAAAAGCAAACTAATCTTGAGCGCTCAGAGAAATTTGCTCTTCAGTTTTTCGACAAGGCTGTTAACGTTCAGCAATCCGGCAATTATACCACAGCTATCGATTTTTATTTGCGCACGTTACTCTCATTGAAGAACCTGTGGGGAGAACCCATCGAAGTGAGTTACCAGGGGAAAACTATTTTTCTTGGTATAGAAAGTTATACGCGTCTCCAGCAACTATTGGATCAACTTTCGATAAGGACAGATGCTCCGGTAGCAAAATTCGGAAACGCGGATAGAAGTGCTCCTCCTTTTAGTTTTCAAATACTTAATTCTGGCAAGCCGGTAGCAAAAATTCCAGTGGCCATCGCTCCTGTGCAATTCAAAGCCAACCCTGTTATTTATTTTTCGGATGAACTTGGAAGAAGTGCAGTGCAGTTGCCGGATGGCTGGAATAATAACACCCTTAAGGAAATTGAAATGCACGTTGATTTGAAAAGTCTGGCACAAGGAACTCAACAAGATAATTTTTATGACTACCTTATTGGAAGCTTGCGTACACCCGTGTTGAAGGTAGGAGTAGAGTGGCAAAATGAAACATCAGAAAATGTTCACAGCGATCTTTTTCCTTTCAATGAAAATTACCTTCGCGTTGATTTAAGCAATGCTGACAAATTCACTCTTAACAATCTCAGGTTGATTCCCATCAGGGCCAAGTCCAATTTCAAATCAAGCGTTGGAAATTTTGGTTATTTCATGTCACTGCATGAAGGAATAGAGACCAAACGAATTTCAATTACAGAAACTGATTTGGATGGAGCCGTGAACGAATTGATCTTAAGGAATCACTCTAAGGATACACTTTTCATCATGTCTGGCGAAATTGTTGAAGGTGGTAAGCAAGATCGGGTTGTCAAAAATGATATGCTTATCCCGCCTCACAGCGGTCGTGTGAAAATACCAGTGTATTGTGTAGAGCATGGCCGCTGGGCAGAAAAGGATGAGCACGATGATGATGACCATCACGACCATAAGGGCGGCAAATTTGGCGATTACTATTCTATGGCTAATCAGCACCTCAACCATGCTATTCGAAAAAAAGGTCAACAGGGTGTGTGGGATGAAGTGAATAAAATAAATGATAAGAGCGGTGTGGACAGTGATACGCACGCTTATACGGGCCATGCGCATCATGTAGAATTCAGGGGAAAGCAAGAGGAGTATGCACGCGCTTTTAAAACCATTTTTGATGACGATAAAGATGTTATTGGAATAATTGCAGTAAGCGGGAAACAGGTAATTGGTGCCGACATGTTTCTCTCGCATGATTTATTTATCAATGCGTATCCTAAATTATTGTATTCTTATTCTGATGAAGCTATTACGTTTGGTGACCAGGTTCAAGAGTCAACTTCGGCAATCACTGATTACGCCCACCGCATGTTATCACCGGAGCTTCAGTCAAAATTCATCGAAGAAAAAGGTCAGGTCTTTAAGAAAGGAGCACAAGTCATTCACATATCGTCATTGTAGTGCCGGTATTAGAAGGAAAGAGTGAGGGACTCTTTCCTTTTGACTGCCAGTTAGATAAATCTAAAAGCGAAGGGAGTTGAAAGAATAGGCTTTCCTGATAAAAATACATCAGCTATTTGTAAATTTGAATTAATTAACATTGGCCTCAATTAGCTTTATGAAGG
>CAZNCO010000360.1:0-5338 GCA_964571345.1 uncultured Ohtaekwangia sp. | reverse complement strand
TTTGAATTGTTAAAAATATTGCTAACTGGAAATACGGAAGATATAACCAAGGATCAATACGAGTTATGAGATTTCATAAAAAAATATCCAAAATACCCTTTAAAAAACTATGCGGAGCAATAATTAGCTTCCTCAAAATCGCTGAGTGAGCGGGTGGAGAAAGCAAAAGGAAGTGTTTTTGTAACCAATTTCAATAGCCCACACTTCTGTGTCGTGGTTTATAAAGAGTCCGATCGCATCACAAACCCCGTAGTGGATGCGCTGGAAAAATTCAATGCTGGAGAATGGAAAGATTTAAAACTCACCACCAGCAACCTTGGTTTTGCCGATGGAAAAGTGCTAACCATGTGTGTAGAGCTTCCCGACAAAGCCACGGCCATGAGATACTACGACAAATTTCTCGCTCAATTAGAAGGCACCAAACCTTTTTCCAATTACAAATTCTATAACTTTGTAATATCGAAAGATAATTTCCAGATTTTTTACCGAACCAAATCACTGGATGAGTACCTCACCTTCTTTGACAAAGTCTATCAAAAGTAAAGTCAAGCATTTTCTAAACCTTCGGTTTCCGTGGGTGCCGAAAGTTCGCAAATATTTCTGGATAGCATTTATCACTATCACGCTTGGATTACCCTTATACGTGCTCACCGTTAGCGTAGACTTGTTCGGCTTGTTCGGAGGTATGCCCGGCATTCATGAAATTGAAAACCCAGAGAACGACTTATCGTCTGAAGTGCTTTCGTCAGATGGTGTTTCGTTGGGATCTTATTTTAGATACAACCGGAGCCAGGTGCACTACAATCAACTCTCTCCAGATCTCGTAAACACTTTGTTGATTTCGGAAGACCACCGTTTTTATCAGCATTCAGGTCTTGATCTTCCAGCTTACTTACGAGTGATAAAAGGAATTCTCACATTTAGTTCAAGCTCCGGAGGTGGCAGCACGCTTACGCAGCAATTGGCCAAAAACCTTTTCACTCAAAATACTGATCGTAGCCTTGATGGACCACTAGCAAGACTTGGAAAATGGCCCAGACGAATTATTCAAAAAACGAAGGAATGGATCATCGCTGTAAACCTTGAAGAAAACTTTACCAAAGAAGAAATAATCGCTATGTATTTGAATACTTGTAACTGGACAAGCGGTGCATTTGGAATAAAAGTAGCGGCCAAAACCTACTTCAACAAAACGCCTGATAGCCTCAATCTGCAGGAATCAGCAGTGCTGGTGGGAATGTTACAAGCCCCTTCAGCTTTTCATCCTAAAAATAACCCCGAACGATCGCTGGCCAAGAGAAATGCAGTATTGGGTAAAATTTTTGATCACGGTTACAAGATTAAAACGCAAGCACAATTTGATTCCATCAAAGCATTACCCATCGAGTTGGATTACAAAGTTCAAAATCAAAACGAAGGGCTTGCTACCTACTTCCGCACTGTGCTTGGTAATTATCTTCTTAATTACTGCAACGCCAAGGGTATAGATCTTTACAATTCGGGACTGAAAATTTACACTACCATAGATAGTCGCTTGCAAAAATATGCCGAAGAAGCCGTGTCAGAACACATGGCTGTTCTGCAAGGAAGATTCTATAAAGAATGGAGCACACGTCAGCGAAACCCTTGGGTAGACGAGGATGGGCATGAGATTAAGGATTTCTTGGCAAGGCGTATTCATCAAACAGAAGCGTACCGCGTTTATTCCGAAAAGTATGGAGCAAATTCTGACTCACTTCAAATCATGCTCAAGAAGAAAAAGCCGATGACGATTTTTACATGGCAAGGCGAGCGCGACACATTGTTTAGCAGTTACGATTCTTTAAATTATTATAAACGTTTTTTGCAAACAGGATTCATGTCGATGGACCCCACCAGTGGGCATATCAAGGCCTGGGTTGGCGGAATCAATCACAAGTTTTTTAAGTTTGATCACGTGCGCCAACAAAGGCGGCAGCCTGGCTCCACTTTCAAGCCTTTTGTGTACGGCCTTGCAATGGAAAGTGATTATTCACCCTGCTATACTCTATTGGATATTTCACCGCAGTTTAGAGAAGCAAATGGACGTACCTGGTATCCTCCCAATTCTGAGCCTCCGCTTAAAGGAACCGGCAAACCTATGACCCTTCGCCAAGCTATGGCAAGATCTGTGAATTCTATCACAGCTCAAATGATGCAGGCACTAACTCCTGAAAATGTGGTTGAGTTTGCGCATCGTGTGGGCATCGAAAGCAAACTCGATGCGGTGCCTTCCTTATGCCTTGGCACGAGTGACGTTTCTTTGTTTGAAATGGTAGGTGCTTATTGCACGTTTGTAAACGGAGGCATTCGTACAGAGCCTATTTTTATCACTCGCATCGAAGATAAAAATGGAAACGTAATTGAAAATTTCGTTCCCAAAACGAAAGAGGCCATTCATGAACAGACCGCTTACAAAATGATATATATGCTGCAAGGTGGCGTGGAAGAGCGGGGTGGAACCTCGCAGGGAGTACCTTGGGAACTGCGTGACAAAAACGAAATGGGTGGAAAAACGGGTACAACCAACGATGCGTCAGATGGTTGGTACATTGGTGTGACACATGATTTGGTGACAGGTGCCTGGGTAGGTGGAGATGAGCGCGGCATTCGTTTCCCTTCGTGGGATTTTGGGCAAGGTGCTCGCTCCGCCATGCCGATATGGGTGAAGTATATGCAGAAAGCTTATGCCGATCCTAAAACGGGAATTGTGAAAGGTCAATTCAAAAGACCTTCTTCTGGTGTGGACATGTCATTCGATTGTGCGCGACACAGAGATCTTCCCGATTCTGTAAAGATTTTGGACGAGGAGCCGATGCAATTCGACAATTAATTCATTCAAAGTTTGAAATGTCGGTGAAGTATTCGGTTGGCATGGTACGCAATAGTTCATCCCATTCTTCTCCATTGGCTACTGGCAAGTAGATTATTGATTGCACCGGCTTGCCTTTTTCAATGGCTGGAAAAAAATATGGACCATACTCTCTTACAAGCTTTTCCAGATTTTCATTTGCGAAGGGATCGGCAAATCGTGCTAATCCAAATTTGATAATTTGGCCGCGCTCGTTCAGTTTTACCTTGGCAATAATCAGATAACCTTTTTCAACAGTCATTTCCCGTGCCAAAAGTTTCAGTAGATTTTTGACACCACCCGTAAAAGCAATCGGTCTGCTGAATGAAGCTGGATAAGGCACGTATCGCTCGAAATACTCATTCACAGAATTGAAGAGGTTTTTATCGTATGCCAAGCTCTGAGTATTGATGGCAGACAAAGAAAGCAAAATATCTTTTCCGTAGTTTACAGAGACAGAATCTGCCCTACGATAAGCAATGTGCTTTGTTAATTTGCCATCTTCATAATATTCGGTGTCAGTCTTCTTTCCAGCCATGTCCTTATAAGTCCAGATTCCAACTTTCTTTCCGTTAACAAATTCACCCTGTAAAACTTCCTGTTTCACGCGAAGATCAAAGAAATAGTAGTAACTGATGGTGAATCTTCCGGTACCTTTGGCAATTTCAAACTTCTTATCTGGAGCAACCTTTTGCCAGATGATAAAATCATTTGCCGAAAATTCAATGGTCGATTTTACACTTTGATCTTCATAGTAATCACTCTCCAGTCCAGCCTTGACACCTTGTTGATAAAACCCTTCGGCTATTAGCCTTCCATCTTTCGTGAAATCTTTATATACCCCATCAAAAACCATTTCTTTCAAGTCGAAATGAGCTTCTCTCTTGTAATAGGAATTTTCAGGCGAAGTAAGCTCCCAATTGATATTAT
Organism: uncultured Ohtaekwangia sp.; assembly: GCA_964571345.1. Lineage (GTDB taxonomy): Bacteria > Bacteroidota > Bacteroidia > Cytophagales > Cyclobacteriaceae > ELB16-189. The sequence goes on along the minus strand of CAZNCO010000360.1, from coordinate 1,539 downwards.
AATGCAATGTGACGCTGATTGGCTCTGAAGCTGGTGCGTAACGATCTTGTGCTGACGCAGAGACCGGAAAAAAGGTCCAAACCAAAAGGAAACAAAATCTTTGAAAAAGGGGCATCTCAGAATCTCTTGCTTAAATGAACTGAATTTTCATGTATAAAAAAAGACTTACTATTTTTTTAAACAAGGGCAAACCTTTTTGTTTGATAAATTGCTTCTCTATTTTGCTTAAGGAATTGAATCTGTGACAGCTGACGAAAAATTAAAATTGACAATCACGAATCTTCCTGATTCACCAGGTGTATATCGCTACTACAATCAGGAAGGAATCCTCATCTATGTTGGGAAAGCTAAGAGCCTTAAGAAGCGCGTAAGCAGCTATTTCAACAAACAATCTCAATACAACAGAAAAACCGAGAAGCTGGTATCTGAGATTTCAAAAATTGAATTTACTCTGGCCAATAGTGAATTTGATGCGTTGTTGCTCGAAAACAATCTGATCAAACAAAATCAGCCCAAATACAATATCCTTCTTAAGGACGACAAAACATTTCCATACCTCTGCATTTTAAAAGAGCGCTTTCCGCGAATCATCTACACCCGAAAGTACATTCCCAAGCAAGGGGAATATTTCGGACCATACTCAAGTGTAGTGTCGATGAAAAGTGTACTGGAACTGGTGAGGCAACTTTACAACATTCGCACCTGTTCATTGCTCTTATCTGAAGAAAACATTGAGCAGAAGAAATTTAAAGTATGCCTTGAATTTCATATCGGCAACTGCAAAGGCCCCTGTGAAAACCTTCAGGAAGAAAAAAACTATTTGGAAGACATCGCTCAAGCAAGAAATGTTTTGAAAGGAAGTCTCGCGATTGTAGAAAATACTTTTTCTCAACGCATGAAAGAAGCCGCAGAAAAAATGGAGTTTGAAAAGGCGGCAACCTACAAACACAAACTTGACTTACTTGAAAAATTCCAGGTGAAATCGCTGGTGGTCAATCGCAAACTTACGGACATAGATGTGATCACCATTACCAGCACTGAAACAGATGCATTCTTAAATTATCTTCAGATAAAAGAAGGCGCCATTATCTTTTCAAAAAATATAGAAGTAAAAAAGAAACTTGATGAATCTGATCAGGAAATACTGGACATGACGGTGGCCGAGCTTCGATCCACGTATCACAGCAATAATCCTGAAGTTTATACCAATATTGAATTAACGCTGAAGTCAGAAGATTTTGAAAATGTGGTTCCGCAAATTGGCGATAAGAAAAAACTCGTTGACTTATCATTAAAAAATGCGCTCTACCTAAGAAAGGAAAAAGAAATTGAGAATGAATCTCGCAAGTCGCGAAAAAACGAGAGACTCTCCATCTTACAAGAAAATCTCCGGCTCCTTCAATTTCCAAAAGTGATCGAGTGTTTTGATAACTCTAATTTTCAGGGCACCTCGCCTGTGGCAAGTATGGTGCGCTTTGTAGACGGAAAGCCCGATAAAAAGGGATATCGGCATTTCAATATCAAAACGGTGGTGGGGCC
>CAZNCO010000359.1:0-5342 GCA_964571345.1 uncultured Ohtaekwangia sp. | reverse complement strand
GGGTTACACCAATCACGAAGCTTGGAGATATGCAATGGTATTGCCAGGCGTTGTGCTGTTCATCATGTCTTTTGTTTATTATTTCTGCACAAGCGATTCACCTGATGGAAATAAGAAAGCGTTGACACTTACCAATACTACTGAAGAGAAAGGCAAATCGAATTTCTGGACGGTATGCAGCGACTATCGCGTATGGGCTTTGTTCCTTGCCTACGGTGCGTGTTTCGGAATTGAAATCACAATCGACAACATTGCCACCCTTTACTTTGTTGACAATTTTAAACTCGGTCTGAAAGAGGCCGGGCTTATCGCGGGCACATTTGGCATGATGAATATTTTTGCGCGTGCCTTGGGTGGAATATTTGGCGACAGAGCAGGAAGGAAATTTGGAATTCGCGGAAGGATTTTAATCCTCGGAGTCTTTTTGTTGTGTGAGGGCTTGGGTATTATTCTTTTCTCTTCGATGCAGATTTTGCCCTGGGCAATCGTCACCATGTTGATATTCGCATTGTTCTTGAAAATGTCGAATGGAGCTACGTACTCCGTTGTGCCATTTGTGAATAAGAAATCAATCGGAATTGTATCCGGGATTGTGGGAGCAGGTGGAAACGTAGGCGCAGTGTTGGCGGGTTTCCTATTCAAATCGGAAACGATATCCTATCGTGAAAGCCTCTTCATCATTGGAGTGGTCGTAATTGCTGTTTCAGCAACGACATTTTTGTTAAGCATCTCCAAGAAAAGTGCGGAAGAATTTTCAAACCCGCAGCCCGCTACTGCGATTTAATTTCACCACCCAATTTCAACTCCATGAGCAAGAAAATTTACCTATTACTTTTCGGTTTCGTCCTTTTTTTCGGCATCGCACAGGAGTCAGTGGCACAGTTCACTGTATCTGGTCAAGTGCGTACGCGAACAGAATTAAGAAATGGACAGGGCTTGCCACAAGTAAAGGATACCTCTGCGGCCGTATTCACTTCGCAACGCACACGTATCAACTTCGGGTATACAGGTTATCGTTTTAAGATCTATACTGCGCTGCAAGATGTGCGTGTATGGGGACAGGATGCTTCTTCGATAAACCGCGTAACAACTGATCCCAACGATGGTTTCATGTTGCACGAGGCGTGGGCGGAAATCAGCTTAGTAGATACGGGCAAGGTGATCAAACATTTTACATTAAAAGTGGGAAGACAAGAGTTAGTATATGATGATGTTCGGCTTCTCGGAAACCTCGACTGGTTACAACAGGCAAGACGCCATGATGCCGCGTTGTTGAAGTTTGAACACAACGGCTGGACTGCACATCTCGGTGCGGCTTACAATCAAAATGCGGAAAGAAAATCGAACACAATTTATAATGGAGTGCCCACCGGCTACACAGCCAGTACGAATGGGCTCAATACCATGTACAAGTCGATGCAATTTCTTTACATCGCGAAGAAGCATTCGTTCGGAAATTCATCGTTATTATTTTTCAAAGATGATTTCAGCAAGTATCACTTCGCAGTAAATGATGTAAACAAGACCACACCGATTTATGAATCGGGTGTGAACAGCCGCTACACCGTGGGTGGAAATATTTTCGGAACAGCATTTCGCAAATTGGGATTTGCTGCGAGCACGTTTTACCAGGGAGGAAACTATCGCGATGGCACTTCTTTGAACGAGTACCTTATTTCTTTTTCAGCATTGTATTCCGCAAGCCGAAAGTTTTCGGTAGGGCCAGGTGTTGACATCACATCGGGAAACAATGGTTCGGATCCAACTAAAAAATACAAGCGCTTCGATCCGCTGTATGGAACACCTCACAAGTTTTGGGGTTACATGGATTACTTCTACGTAGCGGATGGTTTTGGTGCGAACGGCCTGCTCGATTATTATTTGAAGGGAAGATGGAAAGCAAAAGACAATTTGTTGCTGACACTTGATGCGCATGAATTTGTTTTGCCAGACGCGGTGACGGCAACAGATGGGTCACTTATGGATAAAAAGCTTGGCACTGAAATCGACTTTGTATTTACTTACAGCTTAACAAAAGCTGTTGCCGTTGAAGGCGGTTATTCAGCCATGTTTGCCAGTTCCACAATGGCATCTGCTAAGGTGAAGAATGTTGCTCGCGCTGCTACCTTTTCAGATTGGGCTTACCTGATGATTAACATCAAGCCATCCGAATTCTCTTTCAAAAACTAAAAAAGATCCAATACTTTTTGAACCGATATCATATGAACTCAATTATAAAAAAAATATTTAGGCTCGCAGTTGCTCCGCTGTTCCTGCTTGTGCTGACATCGGCTTCGCCAAGCCCTGCACCCTCTTCAGAAGTGATCACGCTTGGTTTTATTCCGCTCACGGATTGCGCACCAATCGTCATGGCGAAAGAACTTGGACTGTTTACAAAATATGGAGTGAACGTAAAGGTCAGCAAAGAGACCAGTTGGGCAAACGTGCGCGATAAAATTTTAACAGGAGAGCTGGATGGTGCGCACTGCTTGTTCAGTATGCCGTTTTCGGTTTATACAGGAGTGGGCGGAAAGGAAGGATCAGAAATGAAAATCGCGATGGTGCTCAGCAACAATGGTCAAGGCATTACTTTATCAAACGCATTTTGTGGGAAAGTCGGATTCAAACAAACCAACAAAGTGGCAAGCGTGGTTGGTTCAAAATTGAAACAAGAAAAAGAAGTGACTTTTGCGATGACTTTTCCGGGGGGTACTCACGACATCTGGCTGCGCTACTGGTTGGCAACGGCCGGAGTAAACCAGAAAACTTCTAAAATTATTACGATTCCACCGCCACAAATGGTGGCGAATATGAAAGTGGGAAACATGGATGGCTACTGCGTGGGCGAGCCCTGGAATGGAGTGGCAGTAAAGCAAAATATCGGCTTTACTGAAATCTCCTCGCAAGACATTTGGAAACATCATCCTGAGAAGGCGTTGGTGGTGAATAGGAAATTCAGCGAAGGACGAAAAGAAGAATTGAAGAACGTGATGAAGGCGGTGCTGGAAGCGTGCAAGTGGCTCGACAATCCTGCGAATCGAAAAAGAGCATTGGGCGTGATTGGTAAGTATATTAACGCGGCTCCGGATGTAATCGAAGCACGATTGATGGGTGACTACAATTTAGGTTGCAACGAAGGTACAGAAATTTATACTGATGACTACATGCTGTTTCATCGCGGAGGGGAAGCAAATTTTCCGCGCAAGAGTCACGCCATCTGGTTCATGGCACAATATCAGCGTTTTGATTATTTGCGGGAAGCTCCGGACTACAAAGCTATTGCTGATAAACTGATCATGCAGGATTTGTATGTAGAGGTTGCCAAGAGCATAAACATAAAAATCCCTACTGATGACATGAAACCTTTCACGATCACAATTGATAAGGCCGTGTTCGATGCAAACAATCCTGGAGAATATTTGAAAGTGGCTTCATTGAAGAGATAAAATGAAACAGCTATTCACCAAACTCTATTGCTAACGTGTGATTTGTTCAGCATTTTTCAATTTCCCGAATTTGAATTCAGTATGCGAAAAACATTTATGAGTTACTTCTGCAATGTAATTGGAATTGGACTGCTCGTGTTAGCGTGGCATATCATCGTCATTTTGATGGAGGTCGCACTGCCAACCCCACTTGCTACCGATGAAGTTTTCTGGGAGCATGTGAAAGACTGATGGTCACCAACACGCGAGCGACTGCTTAGTTTATTAATAGATAAAGTTGAAATTGATGCGAAAGTTTTTTTCAGAGAGAAGGCAGCTTAAGGCCTTACCTAAATTCTCTCGAGAGGAGAGGATTTTAAATGATTGGGTAAATTTGAAAAGTAAAATAACAATGATGGGCTTCCATCTCCGCTGGAGATGGACATGAGTGAGGCTATATGATAAACGAATTTCAGGAAGGAGTTAAGACAACTTGTTCGTACTGCGGAGTGGGATGCGGAATGATCGTAAGGCAAGATCGCAGAGGCAATCTTGTAGTTGAAGGCGACAAAGATCATCCAGTCAATCGCGGTATGTTGTGTTCGAAGGGCATGAATTTGAATCACGCGATGCACGATACGAGTGATCGGCTCTTGTATCCTGAAATGCGCTGGAGTAAAAACCATCCGATGGAACGCGTGAGTTGGCCGGTGGCCATGAAGCGCGCGGCATCTGTTTTCAAATCGCTTATTCAACAACACGGCCCTGACTCTGTGGCGTTTTATGTTTCAGGCCAATGCCTCACGGAAGAATATTATGTAGCGAATAAATTGGTGAAAGGATTTCTGGGTACAAATAATATCGACACCAATTCGCGCTTGTGTATGAGCAGCGCGGTGGCAGGTTATACAAATATGTTAGGTGAAGATGCGGTGCCTGTTTCTTACGAAGACATAGAATTTGCAGATTGTTTTCTGATAGCCGGGGCAAACCCCGCGTGGTGCCATCCAATTTTGTTCAGGCGCATCGAAGCACACAAACAAAATCATCCGGAAGTAAAAATCATTGTAGTTGATCCGCGCAAGACACAGAGTTGTTCAATGGCTGATTTGCATTTGCAAATTCTTCCTGGCACCGATGTGTATTTGTACAACGCAATGGCAAGAGTGCTGATTGAGAATGGCGATCTTGATTTGAATTTTATTCAAAACCATACAGACGGGTTTGAAGAGTATCGCAAATCGGTTTTTCTTTTGTCTGTTGAAGAAGCTGCTGCGAAGTGTGATGTGGCGGTAAAAGATATTCGTCTCGCGGCATCAATCATTGCTGCTTCAAAAGGGTTTCTCACGTTGTGGGCTATGGGGCTTAATCAAAGTTCGATCGGTGTGAAGAAGAATTTTGCACTCATCAGTTTGAATTTGATTACAGGCCATATCGGCAAACCAGGTTCAGGGCCGTTTTCATTGACGGGGCAACCGAATGCGATGGGCGGACGTGAAGTGGGCGGTATGGCTACAATGCTTGCTGCGCATCGGAGTTTGACGAATGAGCAACATCGGAAAGACGTTGCGGAATTTTGGAAAGTGAACTCAATTTCCCCAAAGCCTGGGCTTACTGCTACCAAGATGATTGAAGCATTGGAGAGCGGAGACCTGAAAGCAATCTGGATTGTTTGCACGAATCCACTCGTGAGTTTACCCGATATCAATCGTGTCGAAGCTGCGCTGAAGAACGCGCGGTTTGTTGTGGTGCAAGATATTTCGAGGAAGTCAGATACGCTTGCTTTCGCGGACATTGTTTTTCCTGGCGCGGGACATTTTGAAAAGGAGGGAACGATGACCAACTCCGAAAGAAGAATTAGTTATTTGAATAAGTTGATCGATCCACCAGGCGAAGCGCTTCCCGATTGGGAGATCT
>CAZNCO010000358.1:0-5348 GCA_964571345.1 uncultured Ohtaekwangia sp. | reverse complement strand
GGGAAACCGTATCCGGAAGATTACTCTGCGATTAACATCTTCAATGAAATTTATTGGAAGACAAAAGATCTTGGTAATTGCACGATACTCACAGGTTATGAAATGTGGCTGTCAGGGCATTTGAAAAAAGGATCTGACTTGTGGCTAAACAACCCGCGCTTGTATCACGAAGCATCGGGGACATCCGGTATGACGGCCGCTATGAATGCCAGCATCAACCTTTCTATTCCTGACGGATGGGTTCCTGAATTCGCAAAACCAAGCAAGAATTGTTTCGTGATCAAAACAGAAGCTGACTCACTCTCGCAAGAAGAACGCGATCGTCTGGAGGCAAATAATTTGTATGACCTTTTGGAGAAGGAAGTAATTCCAATGTACTACAAATCGCCCGACAAATGGGCAAAAGTGGTGAAGGCATCGATGAGCGATGTACTTCCCTATTTTGACTCAGGCCGCATGGCCGATGAGTATTATGAAAAAATGTATTTGAGCTAAGTCATCTTTTGCCTTTCGGCAGAATCAGCAAATCTGATTTTTTATTTTCTGTTGGAGCAGCTTCTTTAAAAAACGAAAGAGCTGCTCCAACTCTTTTTAGTACCTTTGCCACTTATTTTTAATTCTATGATTGCTGCTAATAACCTTTCACTTCAGTTCGGGAAACGGGTGCTGTTTGACGAAGTGAACATTAAGTTTGTAAACGGAAATTGCTATGGTGTAATTGGTGCCAATGGCGCAGGAAAATCCACCTTTTTGAAAATATTAGCTGGTGACATTGATCCCACTAGAGGTAACGTGAGCATCGAGCCGGGCAAGCGCATGGCTGTACTTCGCCAGAATCACTACGCGTTTGACGAAGTTTCTGCTATCGACACGGTGATGATGGGCCACTCCAAATTGTGGAGCATCATGCAAGAGAAAGATGCAATCTATGCGAAGCCCGATTTCTCCGAAGAAGACGGACATCGTGTGTCAGAGTTAGAGTCAGAATTTGCTGAAATGAACGGATGGAATGCGCAGTCAGATGCAGCCGCTCTTTTGAGTGGGTTGGGAATTGTGGAAGATGATCATTACAAATTATTGAAAGAGTTGAGTGGTCATCAGAAAGTGAGAATACTTTTGGCACAGGCAATCTATGGCAATCCGGATATTTTGATTCTGGATGAACCGACTAACGACCTGGATTTAAAAACCGTTGGCTGGCTGGAAGATTTTCTTCTGGAATTTAAAAACACGGTGATCGTTGTTTCTCACGACCGTCACTTTCTTGACACAGTTTGTACGCACATTGTTGATATCGATTTCAAACAAGTGAAACTTTACACCGGAAATTATTCTTTCTGGTATCAGTCTTCTCAGCTTGCGTTGCAACAACGCGCATCTGCCAACAAGAAAGCCGAAGACAAGAAGAAAGAATTGATGGAATTCATTCTCCGCTTCAGCGCCAATGTTTCAAAATCAAAGCAGGCTACCAGCCGCAAGAAGTTGCTGGAGAAAATCAATGTAGATGAAATTCAGCCTTCAAGCAGAAAATATCCGGCTATCATTTTTCAGCAGAACAGAACAGCAGGTGACCAAATTCTTCATATCGAAAACATGAAAGGAATGATGGGCGATACCTTGCTCTTCAAGAACCTTGACCTTTTCGTAAACAAAGGAGATAAGATTGCTTTTTTGAGCAAAGACAGTTTAATCATCTCCACGCTCTTTCAGATTTTAGCTGGCGAAGTAAAACCGGCAGAAGGGTCATTCACATACGGACAAACCATCACACCTGCGTACCTGCCCTTGAACAACGAAAAGTATTTTCAGTCAGATGATAACCTCATTGATTGGTTAAGACAGTTCGCATCAGACGAAAACAAAGATGAAGTTTACATTCGTGGATTTTTGGGCAAGATGCTTTTCTCGGGCGAAGAAGTTTTCAAAAAGTGCAGCGTACTTTCAGGAGGAGAAAAAATGCGTTGCATGATTTCGCGTATGATGCTGGCCGGTGCCAATCTTTTGATTCTGGATGAGCCTACCAACCATCTTGATCTTGAATCGATCACGGCATTCAACAATGCGTTGAAAGATTTTCCAGGAACTGTTCTCTTCACATCACACGACCACGAGTTTACGCAGACCGTTGCCAATCGAATCGTTGAGATTACCCCGAATGGGTTCCTCGATAAGCTGATGACGTATGACGACTACATTGAAAGTGAAAAAGTAGCGGAGCAGAAGGAGGCGCTATACGCCATTTAACGAATCAAATTCACCCATCCTTTAAAAGTCTGTGGCGATTTTTTTGGATCAGACGAATAGAAATTGATGGATGCGGAGTAATAGTAAATTCCCGCAGGTAATTCTTGCCCTCGATTATCAATCCCTTTCCATTCATAGCTGGAATTTTCGGGAGTCGCATTTGCAACAACAAAAACTTCTTTACCCCATCTATTAAAAATCTGCATGGAGAATTTTTTTATGAAACGACTGCAAGTGGAAGGGTCTCGCTGCTGACTGGAATCACTGAAGCCAGGAAACATCTCATTAGCTCCATCATCGTTAACGGTTACAACATTAGGTAAGAAAATTGATTGGCAATTTTCAATACAAACTTTTTGAACCAGACTTTGATTACCGGATTGATCTACTGCTACAACGCGATAACATCCAGCAAAGGAATTTTGGCGCACGTCTTGAAACGTTGTGGCCGTTGTTGTCGCGATAAGAATTGAATCACTGTGGTCTGTCTCTGAATAAAATATCTTAAAGTAATCGACATCGTTTCCACAAGTAGTTGGATAAGTCCACTCAAGTGAATTCTTGTATGTTACATTTGAGCACGCCATCGATCGTACCGCATCACAAGACATTCCTTGTACAGAAAGTAACACTGGACACGGAGGTTGGCTATCGATTGGCTGAGCATTTATCTCGTTTGAAAGATTTCGCAACGGCTCAGGAATTAATTTGTTTCCATAAGTGCCCTGAGTTTCGATCCTATATTGATAAACAATATTGGCGTGAATAGGAAAACCAGGCACTTTACCAACGTCAAAATATTCAAAGCCTTCATCGATCGTCAATTGATTTACATTCACGCTATCCATCAACTGAAATGTCGCGTCACCCAACTCTTTGCGATAAATATAGTGCCATGGATAACGAATACTTTGATTTGACCAGGGCGTTTGTGCATTCCAAAAAAGCCGAATCGAATCTCGTAACGACTTGTACTCTAGCCGCGGATAAAATGCAATCGAACTGGTGTCAATTGGATTATCACCTGCAATACTCGTGGGCGAATAGACAATTACCCGATAGCCATAGAGATCAAGCAATGTGTTGAGATTCAAGTCCAGATACGTTGTATCTTTTATCCTGGACAGATTTAGCTTCAAAAAGTCTTTCCCATTTTTTATTTGCAGGAGATCATATTCGTAAGGAGGCGGAAACAAAGTTTTGTTCATCTGAAATGGTGACAGCCAATTGATTAAAATATTTCCTTGAACAGGATCTGTTTTCAAAACCGAAACTTTATTAAGAACTGGGGCATCCACAACGAGTGGGCCAATGCAAGTATCTTTTGATGCAACACTGTACACTTTATTTCCCGAACTAAATAGAGCGATCAGTCGATAACAATAAGTTGCCCCTGCGGAGAGGCTATTGTCGACAAAATTTCCTGAATTGCTCTCTCCTATTTTGCTAAAACCTTGTGATCTGGGTATTCCTGCCGTACATGAGTCAAGGCTCGTAATGATCTTATCCACTCTTCGCCAGATTTGAATGTTGCTGATGTTATTGCAAGGGTATGTCTCCCATTGAATGGACAAAGATTTCTTACTCACGTCTAACGATAAGTTTTTATAAACCGGAGGCGGGCCAATCACTTTCAAATTCCACGTGTAGTAAGTTGAAATTCGAATTCCGTTGTTTGTTAAAGCTGAAATTTTAAAAATAAATTTATAAGGCTGATTTCGTATTAGGGTACAATCAGGCGTCCAATCTATTTTTAAGTTGGCAGTATCAGCGCTCTGCCAAGCAAAAGCATTTTTGAAGACGGGCGTACCTGCACTGAAATCATCGGTTGTGGTAAGTTCTATGAACACTGGTAATCCATCTGGGTCATGGGCTTTTAAAATTTTATGAAATGAGGTTCCAGCCCAAATGCATTTGTCTTCCGGCACGTCTAAAATAGGTCGCTGCGCCTGACAATCCTCAACCAATATCTGCATGTCGCGCAAAACCCATGACGACATCACCCACTGATCATTCTGTTTCACCCATAGAATGACCTTGATGGCAACTGAATACTCTCCTATATCGCCAGGGGAATCCCATGTGAGTGTTCCATTGCCATCAACCTTAAGTTGGGGTGGGCCATCCTTCGCTTCATTTGAAGTTTGGTAGTTGCCGGTGTAGAATGTAGGTGCATTTGGAAATTGATAACCATTCACCTGAGTATTATTTCCCTGCATGCTTGGAACAAGTTGATAAGAAACGCTATCTTCTAGGGGAATAACTGTGCCTGGATTATAGGTGAAAATGAATCCTGAACAAGCACGATCAATCGGGGGCAAGGTAAATTGAATTTGATGAGAACACATCAATGGGTCAACGTTGACTGATGTCTCAATGTGGAATGGTGTATTGACAGAGCTAGTGATATTGAGCACACCGCCATTTCGATTGCGCTCAGTATAGGAAATAATAAACAAGCCCTGTGTAGCATATGTATGTTCAACTTTAAAAGTTGCTACACTTACGTGATTGACTGGATCTATTACAGTCTCATCAAGTCTTGGCAAAGTTATTTGAGTTCCGTCACCAAAATCGAGAATTCCTCCTTCTGGTGTTATCGGGGAAGAAGAATTCAGATAAAGCGTTAGCGTGATTTCAAAAGTAGATGCACTACAGTTAATTTGCTTAGCTGTAATCTGGCCTCCTCTAAGATGAGAGCCAAATGATTCGGCTACTAAAAAGACACCAGCAAAAAAAAGTAGTGTTCGGAGCATAGGTTAACTCTCAAACGCAGCTAAAAATTGAATATTGTTCCGATCAAGTAACGCTTTTATTTTTATCACCTCGCAGCAGCCTCTTCATCAGTGGTCCGCTTGTCATGCTGGTGACAAGAGCCATGATTACCAGCGAAACAAATACGCGCTCGTTGATCAGCTTGTTCTCAAGAGCAACGAGTCCTAAAATAATTTCCATAGCACCGCGCGCATTCATACAGCATGCCGCGGCCAATGCTTAGCGCCAGGTGAATCCGCCTAGTCGCGTCACTACACCACTTCCGATCAGCTTTCCGGCACAGGCAATCAAGATGACAATAAGAGTGAGCAGCCAGTCTACATTGGTGA
>CAZNCO010000357.1:0-5365 GCA_964571345.1 uncultured Ohtaekwangia sp. | reverse complement strand
CTATCTCGCCCCTCGAGTTTGCGATGATACCATTGATATTTGTTTCGCGAAAGATATTTTGTTTTGCGAATGGTTTAAAATTCGTTCCATGAAAAAGAAACAAGCCAGCTCCTTGAACGTTGGCCCAAACTTGTTGTTTGCCATCCTCGGCAAAACCATAAATCACTTTTTGGTTAATCTCACCATCGAAGTGATGAAACCCGTTTTGGTCAAGCATGTCAATCCCTGCCCGGTCGGTGGCGAACCAAACCCGCTTCTTGCTATCCACAAATACGTGGTAGATATAATCTGTTGATAATCCATTTTCGGAGCTGTAATTCTCAGTAAGTATTTTATCTCCGTCAAAAGCAAGTTTTGTAGCTCCACCCAACGTGGCAAGCCATACACCGTTATCAAAACCTGTGATATTTAAAACACTTCCGTTGCGCAACCCTTCTTTTATAGGCGTTACTTGTCCTGTGGAAGAATTGATTCTCAGTACACCGTCATCATAAAGACCGGCCCACACAAAACCGCGTGGATCAAAATAAAGACTGATAACACTACTCTTTTCATAACGGCTTCCAACTAATTGCTTTAAAATAGCACCATCAGGTGTGAGTTTGAATAAGCCGTCTTTGGTTGAGAACCAGATGTTGCCAACATTATCGGCAACAACAGCTGCAACGTCTGATTGTTTATCAGCGTTTGGCTGGATGAACTGAATTTTATTCCCGAGGGTCCGGATCATTCCACTTTTTAACCCAAGCCATATGTTATTCTCTGAATCCTGAAAGAGCGATGTAATGTTGTCAACGTTGACAATTTCGGATTGCCGACCGTTGTTTGTAAAAGAAAATAAGCCTTTATCAGTTGCTATCCAAACCTGATCACCGGACACTACTACATCTATGGCCTTGCCGAAAGTCCAAGTTTTAAAAAGGTTCTCAGTTTTTTTTGTTTCAAGGTTGTAACTCGTCAAACCTGCGTCTTCGGTAACGAGCCACGCCCGTTTATTTGTAAGTGCGATCTTTTTGATGATGTTGTCAGGTAAACCCTGTGAAGAACTGATAGTAGTTATTTTAGCTTCCTTTTCGTTCAGTGTGCATATAGCCACACCTCCATCCGTACCAGCCCAAATATTTCCATTGCTATCTTCTGCAATGTCATAAACGAAAATATCAGGCATTCCATCCATGTCGTCAAGCCGATATATCCGGTTGTTGCGATAATAGTATAGTCCGTCATTGAGGGTAGAGAACCATAAGACTCCGTGTTTATCAAATAGTATTTTCGAAATAGGTTTAGACGACAGTCCTTCTTCTGTTTCGAACGGCTTCGCGGAATTGTTTTCGAAAATAGAAATCTTTCCGTTTTTGTGACCGAGCCAGATTCTCCCAACTGAATCCTCAGCCAGAGCAGTTACCTGATTCTCTTGCAGCCCCTCTGCGGGGGTGAAGGATTTAAAGCGTGTTCCATCAAACTTAAAGAGGCCATGATCTGTACCAAGCCAGAGATAACCTCCGCGGGTTTGCATCATCGCGTTAACTTGTATCGCCTGATTTTTTTGTGGGAATTGAATTCTCCGCAGGTACGGTGATTGACTGAACACGCCTTGACAGCACAACACGGGTAGCAAGACGCGTACAATCTTTTGCATATTTTAGGATTGGGGAATAAAAGTTCCCGAAAACTCTACCACAATTTCGGTAGCTATTTTCTGACTTACAATTTTTGGAATAGTTATGTTATGGTCGGCTAATGGCACTGTGAACTCTGTTTCAATTTGAAGTTCATTTTCTTTAACTGTCACTTTTCCTTTGATGATCCGCACCTGTTTTACGCCATGAATTTCCATTTCGCCTTTTGCTCTTACTTCGTAAGTGCCGGGTACTTTCAAGTCTATATCTTCAATTATTTTCCCGCTGAATTTTGCGGCTGCATACTTGTCGCTCTCCAGATAATTTTCATTAAAATGTTTACGTTGCAGGTCACTATTGAAACCTTGAAAGGTTGAGATGTTCACAAGAAAGGCAAACTTTCGGGTGGGAATGTCAATAATCCCTTGGATTTTATTGGAGCTTGCTTTGATTAATTCCAATTCTGCTTTTGAAGCGAATTTTATTTCCGCACTCCTGCTGGTGTACTGTTGAGCGTGCAGATTGTGAAGCACCCCACAGAGTAAGAGCAGGAGCAGGTTGTGCGATCTTAATGAAAACATCAGGCTAATATAAGTACTTTAACCATTTATCGTACTATGAGACAGTTAGCCGAACTCTATGGTGAGTCGTTTTTATTAAGTAGTACAGTGTACTGGTGTTTTGTAGCTTACTGAGGAAAATTGAAAAACTCCTTATGCGAAGATTATTGTTTGTGACGTTGACCTGGCTGGCTTTTAATTATTCACCCGCTCAAAATCCATCTGCTGCCCTTGAAGGCAAGGCGACTCCACAAGAGCGTTATTTTCTTATGAAAAAGAATTCTCAGACTTTTCAGGATTATAAAGTGATTAAAGAGAATATCTTAGATGCTGTGTGGAAAATCGAAACAGACTCGCTTACAAAAAGAGATAACCAGTTAGCAGATGCGAAGGCGGTCATCAACTCTTTGCAGAATGATTTAACTCAGGTTCGAAGCGCATTGAAATCAAAAGAAGATTCTATGGCTGACATTGTATACGCAAGCACACATATCAGCGTGCTGGGTCGCGGACTAACTAAAAAGACATTTTTAATTATCGTGGGGGTGGCAGTGCTCGCGTTGTGTGGTGTCATTATTCTGCTTCTCATTAACCTGCGGAACATGCAAGTATTTGTGAGCGAAAGCAATTTAATGATGATGAATCTCACGCATGAGTTTGACGAACATAAACGCATTGCATTGGAAAAGCAGGTAAAGCTTTCTCGTGAGTTACAAACCGAAAGAAATAAATTGACGGAACTAAGAGAAATTTATAAAGCGTAGTTTATTCTTCCTTCAATGTTGCCAGAAAACTTACCACATCCCTGATTTCTTTTTTCGTAAGCAGGAATCGCATCAACGGCATGCTTGACATTCCGTTTGTCCGTTTCACAATATCTGTGGATGCAATCAACGTATCGGGCTTGTCTCCAATCTTTACCAAAAGACCGTTTTGTTTCTCTTGCTGCAGGATTCCGTTTATTTTTTTTCCATCTTTTAATTCTAATGAAATAGTGCCGAAACCTGGAGCAATGCGCGCACTCGGATCGATGAGCGCCTGAAGAATTTGTTCCCGCGTCAGCCGCTTGGCTACTCCGTTTAACCTTGGGCCTGCGGTGCCACCATAATCACCTAAAGAATGACAACGAATACACTGGGCAGCCTGATGTCCATAAAATATTCCGGCACCACGGTTTGGATCACCACCCAACAAACTTCCTCCATAGGAGGCTTTTAATGTATCAGGAGATAGTTTTTTGTTAAGCTCTTTATAGCGAGTGATCAACGCAGTTGATCGCGAACTGTCAATCGCTTCTGCTAATTCCAGGTATGTCTCGCGTGGAAGTTTCCCGCTTTCCATTTTGTTTAATAATTCTTCTAGTGAAGATTGAGAGTTCGCCAGTGGTAGTTTTCCAAGCGTAGTGATGGCTGCTTGTTTCTCTTCCACAGTTCGGGTATTAATCACATCGTTCAATAATTTCACCATCAGGTCTTTTGAAATATCCATTTTCCCCAAAAGATCTAGGCCTGTCACGCGCACACTTTTCTCCTTGTCGGATAAAGCTTGGGAAATAGCCTTGCCTATTTGTTGATCGTTCAGATCAGCCAATGCTTTCAAACTTTCGATTTTGATTTCGGGCTGAGGATCGCTCTTCAAAAGAACAAAAAGATTTTTCGAAGCCTTTTCTATTTTTAATTTACCAATCGCTTTCACAGCATTCAAACGGATTTCAGGCTCTCTGTTCGCTGTAAGCTTGACCAATACATCTTCTGTTTTGTTTTTCACGATGGATGGATCTCTGGTGATCACTCCACGATAGCGGCCATCTACGCGATCAAGTACAGAGGGTTTTGCCCATGTACTCAAAGCAGCTAGAGCCTCCGCGCGCATTGCCAGCGGACTCCCTTCGTGCGTTGAGTAATCAATTAAATTTTGCATCGACTTATCGGTGCCCACCCGAAGGTTAGCATTAATTGCCCTGCGGATCAATGCTTCATTTTTAAATCGATAATCAAGCAACACACCTCCCAAAGCTGGAAGTGCACCAATAATTGAAAGATCATCGTTGATTCCGCGAGCGGCTTCTGTCACAATAAATTCATCGGCATCTTTCAGAAAGGCTGTGATTCCTTTATCACTCATTCTCCTGAGCGCAACTACGGCAGCAATTCTAACTGCGCGCGAAGCATCCTTCGCCAAAGTAATTAAAGGTTCAGCCTTTCCAATCCGCGCCAGCGCCAAGCTTCCCGCATGACGGAGATAAACATCTTCATCATTATTCGCTCTTAAAAAGTCAATGATCGGGTTGATTGCAGGTTCATAACTTATTCGCCCCAATGCTTCCGCAGCGAAGAAACGGGCTCTGCTGTATTCGTCTTTCAAAACCGGAATCAATGCTTCGCCTGCTTCCTTATACCGCACATCGCCTATCCATTTCGCTGCTTGTGCCCGAATTTCCGGATCAGTGTCTTTCAACAGCGGCATCAAAAGTGCCGCATGCTTCAAATCTTTACGTGCAAATTGGCTGATGCCCCAAGTGGAATTTACGCGTGCCAATTGATTTTCTTTTTGAGCAATATTTTGCTGAAAAACGCTGAGACCTTTTTCGCCACGTGCGGCCAACTCAAACTGAGCTTTTTGTCGTACGCGCATGTCAGCATTTTTCAATAACTCACTTAGCTGATCTTCTGAATATTTTTTCGGATCGTCATGCAATAGCTTTTGCGTTTGCTTGCGCTCCGCTGAAACGCCTTCTGCTACATCCAGTTTCCATACGCGGCCATAGTCTTTCGTTCCCCAGCCTTCAATCCAATCAGAAAGATACATTGCACCATCCGGGCCAAAGTCGATGCCGGTGGCAAGCACTCCGCTCAATATCATTTTGCTTTCACCAAATTCAAACGAGGCGCCTTTCGGTTTTAGGGTAAACGAATGTATTCCTGACTTGGAAGGATTGCCTACGAACTCTACAACGAAAAAATTATTCTTCCACTTCGGCCCCAATGCCGTGCCCGGATTATACAGCATTCCCGTTGGCCCGTTCACAAAATTCTTAATGGTGGGCGTGATGTAGGCGGCTTGTCCTTCAAAGCGCGGCACGTATAATTTTTCATCCATCCAGACTTTGTAAGCGTTGTTGTCAGGGTCTCTGTATTTTCCAAATTGCCAATTGGTTCGCCAGCCGATGTCAGCGCCATTTACTAG
>CAZNCO010000356.1:0-5382 GCA_964571345.1 uncultured Ohtaekwangia sp. | reverse complement strand
ATTATAATTGGGATTCTTTAATTTTGGATGCTACTAAATAGGGTAAGCTTTCAATCAAATTTGTAACAATTTGGGTTATTAAAATCCATATATTTAAAAATACTAAAATTTATTCTCTATGAAATTTAATTTAGTTGTGGTAATGATTTTGATTTCTGGCAAATTAATTGGTCAAGCTAATGAAACCGCAGAACTTCATTTAGATGATTTGAAATACATTTATGAGCATTCCTACAATGAATCAATACTACATTTAGCAAAGAAAAAAGGTAATTGGTCAGTTAATGGAGATGAAAAATTTCACATGTGGGTAACTAATACTGGAAACAAAATATCAATTGGTCAATCCATTAAGGATGACGAAAATTCTTTTGTAGCACTATTTTTAAGCGCACCTCCAACATTTATAAGTGTAGGTAGAGTTATTTTAGATGAAGTTTTTAAATCTGACATGAAGGAAGAAATTAGCGTAAGGCCAACAAGCTTTAGCAATGAAAAGTATAAAATAGTATTTCAAGATATGGGGGATCAAGTAGCAATCACTTTTGCCAAAAAGAAATACTTTATTGCTAACCCACATCATTAGCACTCACAGCAAATGAGCGACAGAAGGATATTTCTCTTTTGCTTTGTCTTTAGCGTTTCTTTTTATCATTTCCATTTCAATGTCGATTAAACTAACATTGCCGTTTCGGCAAACTTTTTCTAAAACGTATTCCTGCACATTTACTTTCATTTCAAGTTTGGCCAATGCCAAAGTTTGATTAGTCAACAATTCACTAATTGATATTTCTGTCATTTTTCCTTTTTTACTTTATCGCTTACTGCAATTTTTAATGCCTCCATGAAAGAGGCATTTATTTTTACCTTTTGTTCGTACTTGTTAGCACGTTTCTTTTTTGCTTTCTTCTTTGCCTGTTTCTTAGCCATGTTTTGCAATTAGTTCTTTGTACTTAATCCTTCCTACACTGTTTTTCAAAGATAGCGCAAAACGCGCACCGTCTCCGATCTCGCGAGTATTGTAACGTCCTGCAAATTCAGAACAATAGCGGTTTAAATGTTTGGGACTTACTTGGTGATAGATGCCATAGATACCGCGTTTAAGCAATGACCAAAATCCCTCTATTGTGTTAGTGTGGAACGCCCCGCGCACATATTCGCCTTGACCATGATTTACCACTATGTGATTATAATTCTCTTTTAAAGCATTATATGAATGCCATTCGTCCGTTACGGTTATTGCACCCTCTTTTACCATTTGCTCTACAATCGGCTTCAATGTTTTCGCCTTTGTATCTGGCACTACTTGCACATTGACTTGACCGTTACCTGAAATTCCAAGTACAGGGGTTTTATCTTTTAAACTTCTGCCTTGTGATTCTTTTACTTTTTTATGTTCGTGCTTGTTTTTGTTTTTACCTCCTACGTATGTTTCGTCAACCTGAACAATATTGCCAAGTTTTGAAGGTGCTTTATCCATCATCATTTCACGAATGCGATGTAACATGAACCAAGCTGTCTTTTGTGTTACGCCAAGATCGCGGCTAAGTTGAAGTGAACTAATTCCTTTTTTGTGTGCCGTACATAAATAGATTGCTGCGAACCAAGTTGACAATGGTATTTTGCTATTCTCGAAAACTGTTCCAACGGTAACGGTAAATTTTTTCCTGCAACCTTTTTCTTTACACATATAAGTTTTGCCGTCCTTGAGTTGATACGAGCTATCAATCACTCCACAATGAGGGCAAACTCTTTTACCGTTCCATCTCATATTTTCAAGCAATGACCTGCATTTGTTGTCATCTGAAAAGTTTTGCATCATTTCTTTAAGGTTCTTGAACTCCATAACTGTGCGTTTTAATACCCTAAAGATAGTTAACATTTGTGCAATTATCTACCTAATTTGTAATATTTATTTTTGCTAAAAATGTTAGTTTAAATATTGATAAACAGCTATTCAGCCCTTAAAATTACTAACAATTACTGAATACTAAAAATTTTAGTTTTAGATTAACACTGCAATCTAGCAGTACGATTAACACCATCATAAAACAAAAAATATTTTGACAACACATCTACGCCAACTATGGCCTTATATTCTCTTTTATCAGCCAAATTAGTTACTGTAACATTTATGGGATTAAATGACCAATTATTTGAGGGGACGTGTATTAATAATGGATACGCAAATGCGTCTGAATTTGCGTTTAAAGTAGAAATGCCAGAAGGCAATCTTTGATCTTTTCTTGTATTGAATTTATTAAAAATAGATTCGCAAATAATTGTTAATGATGCCCCCGTATCTATTAAAGCATCACACTCTATTGATTCACTCTTATCAGAAAAATTGATCAATTTTATTTTACATACTGGCAATCCATTAGGCAATACTTGAATATCATAAGTTTCCATTTTTTCGGGTTTTATAGCCCGAATATCGCTATCCATAATATGATATTTGTAACTTAATTTCATCTTTAATTTTTAAACATGAAGAGGCAAATAATAAAATCAGAGAATGTTAAGAATATTTTTAATTCAATTAATCAGTCAACCGAGTATTTCAGAACTTTTGGATTTTCCCAAACACTTAAATTAAATCTATTAAGACAAATCGAATACAGTGTTTCATTTTATGCCAAAGCGATAACCAAAAAGGATTCTGATGTAGTAATAGATGCAGAATATAAAGTAGAATACCTTATTACTGATTATTCGCCTTATGATGATATTACTACCGAATTTTTTATCATGATAATGTTTTGCTACAAACGCTTTAAACAAGTAGCGAAGGATAATAGAATAACTAAACAAACCCTCGATTTTATATTTCAAGATGTCCCAGATACGAAAAGCATGATTGAGGAAATTAAACTTAAACTTCCTTCTTTGCTTAATTGAATTGGCAGGAATTACACATTCATTTATCAATTCTACACGAACACTAAAACTATTTTCTGTTTCGTATCTATAAATCTCTTTCATTTACTTTGTGCAAAGTGGTATATAGTTGCCAAAAATTATTAAAAAATCAACCGCTCGTCTTGGTCTTGACATCCATGGCGCAGTCACCTACTTTTGCTTCTCGACTGAAAAGGAAACTTTTAAATGGCCCAATTTTCGGGGGAGCTTACAAACAGATTTATGGAAGTCAGATTCATAGAGACCAGAAAACCGGAAAATATTTTGTTGCTCCCATTGAGGATGAGCAAAATGTGAACAAAAGAAGAGCTGCCGTTGGACTTGAACCACTTGAAGAATACGCGAAACAGTGGAACATTGATTACAAACTTCCCATGAAATGAATTTGCCAGCCCGCACCAAAATGTATGTGACATTAAGGGGTTCAGTGTAGGTATTAAAAGTAATTTCTTAATTTGGTTTGGCAACAGTGCACAGTTCGGAGCAGGTCCGGTCTTAGCACTCCTAACGTCATTACCAAGTGCTCCTAATCACAAGCCGCCATAATCATAGGTACATTGTGCACTAGCTTTTTTTGGAGAGAGTTGAGCTATGAAATTTGAGGTTAAAACATTTGTGCTGAAAAACCCGACAATTGTTCTTTGGCTGTCTGTTGCTGGTGCGATGACAATTATGGGACTGTTTCTGTTGACCAAGACGAGAACCGATAACTTACTCTTGACTTTTTTGATCTCCGGACCAATGACACTAATGTTCCCACTGGGACTTAGTTTTATCTTGACAAGTAAAGTGAAGTTTGACGAGGACGTGGTAACAAAATCTTCGTTTTTTATAAAGACGCAGATAAAAGCAAATAAGATAAAGACGTACGGAGTTGTTAGTTCAAGTAAATATGGCACCCGGCTGGTTGATCCAGAAAACATTAACGAAAATGATTTTATGGAGTCATATTTTATTTTTATATCTGAATCCGACAAGTTTGATCTCAACTCAATGACAAGGAAAAATCACATTCGACTTCAATTTCGCGTGGACGTCTATGAAACAGTAAAGGACTGGATAAAAAAAGCCAGCGCACAACAAGATATAAGTCATTTGCCTTAGGTTGTTTATTTTTAAATTTAGGAAAGGCAAACGCCTTATATCAAAACGTTAGCAGCAAGCGCTAAAAACAGTACGAAATGGACAAGAGACATCTAATTGTTTTATTGGCACTCGTGGCGGTTGGGCAATGGGCACACGGACAAATCTCATCAAATAGATATGCCGAATTCATCAACAGTGGGAAAAGTGGGACATACGACAAAGAACTTAATAACTACAATACCTTTCCGATACTTGGTGATTTGACTGATGTAAATGCAATAAAACCTATCGTCATTAAAACACCTAAAAAAAATGAAAGGGTTGATATTTACACCTTCAACAAAATTTTCAAAAAGAAAAATTATTATGCAGTACTATTTGCGGACAACCATCCACTTAAACCAAAACTTATTACAATAAACGGGGACGGGGTTTACGTAAGTGAATTACAATTTTTAGTGAACTTCGGAGAAAATCGACCCGACTATGAAGTTTTTGAGGAAGTGCGAATAACCGATCCCACTGACATAACAGTAACGACAACTACCCAGACCTGGACACTGGACCAAAACGGAGAACGAATTAAAGATTCAAATAAAATCACAACAACGGTGGACAACTACCAGATCACCGACAACGGACAAATTGAAAAAATTAAAAAGTGAGAAAGGCCTGCGACTAACGGTGCCATCTGCGGGTGATGTGTTGTTATCAAGTTTAGTTTTCTTAATTTCGTTTTGGCCTGTGGGAGAAGGCGTGGCAGAGAAAACGCACGTGTTATAAGCAGGAGGCGTTGTAGGCAAGCATACCATGACAATTAGAACAATCACATTAGGGACATTAATTATTGGTCTCGGACTGTTTCTGTATTCGTTGACAATACCATACTATAAGGACAAGAAGTCAGCGGACAAACTTTTGACAGAATCGTACAACATTGATAAAAAAGATTATTACAAAAAAGAAGCTGAACTTAGAACGAACAAAACTAAAATCATGGACTTTGGAGCGGGACTCTCAATCGCCTCGGGGACAATTTTACTTTTTCTGATCGCGTTTAAACTCAAAGAGACATCGGACATGAAAAAAGTAAGAACCATGAATAAGATCTTAGTTTTTGTGACAGCAAATTTGGTCTGGTTGTTACTTATTCCGGGGACATATTGGTATTACACTTTCCGGGGTGGCCGAGGAGACTATCCTCCATTTGCTGACAGCATAGGCATTCCACTTGCAACAGAAATTCCGATATGCTTTATGTTGATGATTCCTCTCAATATATTTCTTTTACTGACAACTTATAAAGCTAAACTGCCCACCTGTACTAACCCCCTATAAGTTGGACAGAATCATTATTTAAAATGTGTAGTGCTT
>CAZNCO010000355.1:0-5396 GCA_964571345.1 uncultured Ohtaekwangia sp. | reverse complement strand
GTGTGCATGATAGAATACTTCGCTGAGTGCGTTGGTCAGATCAACTTTTTCTTCGAAGTTTAAATCGCTAAACTCTTTCACTTGTTGAAGAACCCGGGTTACAGACTCTTCTGAGGTGACATCAAGATTTTCGATTGTTTGGTTAACCCTGCCAGTCATTTTGATATTGGATAACAGTTCAAAAAAAGTGAAGATGAAGACAACGCCATCCACCGGAAAAGGCCGATGAACAATTGAATTTTCACAACAGAGTTACCAATAAGGAATTAGCTCAGGAATGATTAAAGTCAGGAATGAAACTAATCCATATCATGTTAGCATAGCAGGAATTCTACAATTTTCAGCATTCGGAAGCTTTGATTGCTATAGGATTATACTTTAATGTCTTTGTACTTTTCTCTCAATACAGACTTCTTGAATTTACCCACTGAAGTTTTAGGAATCTCATTTACAAATTCAATCACATCAGGTAACTGAAACTTTGCAAAGTGAGGTTCAAGGAATTTATTAAGCTCTTCTTTTGTGCAGGTCTTTCCTTCTTTTAACACGACACATGCCATCGGTCGCTCGCCCCACTTGTCGCTGTGAATAGCAAAGACAGCAGCTTCTGCGACAGCAGCATGCCCCATCAACATGCCTTCCAATGCAACAGAACTTATCCATTCGCCACCAGACTTAATAACATCTTTGCTTCGGTCTTTTATTTCCAGATACCCCTTCGTGTCGATTGTGGCGATGTCTCCTGTTCTGAACCATCCATCTTCTGTAAACTTATGATCATCATCTGAAGCATTAAAATAGGCTTTGGCAATCCAAGGTCCGCGCACTTCCAGTTCCCCCATGGTTGTTCCGTCCCACGGGGCAATGCCATCTTCATTGCGAAGACGCACTTCCACTAATGGTGCAGCCATTCCTTGCTTGGCGCGATAGTCATACTGCGTTTCTTTAGGCTCTGATTTTAGTTCGCTGCGCAAACCACAAACGGTGCCGGCTGGAGAGGTCTCTGTCATACCCCATGCGTGAAGGACTTTTAAATTATGTCGCTCTTCAAAACCAACAATCATCGACCGTGGTGCTGCCGAGCCACCCACCACCATTGTTCGTAGTTTTGTGATATTGTATTTTCCGGGATTACTGTCGAGGATGTTTAAAATTCCCAGCCAGATTGTAGGTACTCCAGCCGTTAACGTCACTGATTCTTTTTCAAATAGTTCTATCAAACTAATTGGGTCAAGATAGGGCCCCGGAAAGACAATTGAGCTTCCCATCATCACGCAAGTGAAAGGCAAGCCCCACGCATTCACATGAAACATTGGAACAACAGGCAGTACTACATCTTCATCGCGCACGCCCACGCCATCTGCGAAAGCAATCAAAGCATGCAACATGATCGAACGGTGTGAATACAAAACTCCCTTCGGCCTTCCGGTAGTTCCGGAGGTATAACACATAGCCGCTGCCGTATTTTCATTTCCTTCAAATGGAATGAAATCCTTTTCGTGCGCGGAGTCAATCAGCTTTTCATAATCCAGATAACCTTCGCCAACCGGCTGGCCGGCATTTGCGATTACAATGACATGTTTGGGATGAATCTTCGACTTGATTTTTTCAAAGAGCGGAAGTAACACCTGATCCACAACAATGGCTGAGTCATCCGCGTGATTGATAATGTATTCAAGGTCGTCAGGCGACAGGCGAAGGTTCAACGTGTGAAGCACGCAACCGGCAGAAGGCACTGCGAAATACATTTCAAGATGCTGATAATGATTCCAGCAAAGGGTGGCTACGCGTTCGCCTTCTTTAATGCCAAGATTTTTTAGCGCCACAGCTAGTCGCTCGGTTCTTTTCGTAAAATCCGCATAGGTGTAGCGGTGAATCGATTTATCGGGTTGCCGTGTGACGATGGTTTTGTTTCCATAAAATGTTTCAGCCCTGCGCAGGATAACAGGTAGCGTGAGTTGAAAATCCATCATGAGTCCTTCCATAGACGTGGGGTTTAGTGAAAGACAATCTACAAATTTTTGCATAGAAAAATCTCAATTTAACCCCCTTTTAAAGGCTTATCCAATTATTTGTTTAACACTTGTGTCGATTTGATTTCAAAATTCCTTGGATCGGGTAACGCACGCTGGCCGGAGGTACAATGGCGAACGAAGCAATCGAGATGCAATGCAAAGTTATTGTTAACTACGAGAAGAGTTCGAAAGAGAGCATTAACGATTTCATAATGTTTTCAACCTTCCCGATTAACACCGTGAAATTTCCTTTGTGTAAAAATCATACACATCAACACTTTGGATTGTTAAACAAGACTGTCACCGTCTCATACGGAAGTGGGAAAGAACTTTCTGTTCGGCATTATTCCAAGGTTGCTTTATCTTATTGCTTATGAATAGAAATACATTTTTGAAACGGATTGGATTTAAATGCGTTGCCTTGCTTGCGCTATACTGCTTCGGTGCCTGCACGAGCGATTACGCATCGATTATTCCAAATTATCCCGTTGATTTCACAATCGATCTGAATGACCCGGAATACAATGCCTTGAAAAACGAGGAGAGCTTTATCATTACACAAAACGTAGTGGTGGTGCACACAACGGGCGAAACATTTGCCGCGGCTTCTATTCTTTGCAGTCATGGAGGCTTGCCTGACGTAACATTTGATAGGTCACGAAACATATTTTTATGCACCGTGCATGGAGCTGAATATGATCTTTCCGGAAAGGAATTGAATGAGTTGGGAAGGAAAGGACTAAGGGTTTATAAGACTTCCTTAGTAGACACCGACCTTCGGATTTATGAATAGACTTTCGATAGACCTCGAATGATTCATGCCCATTGCTTTAAGTTGTAAGGCTGTTCCAGTCCTGCTATCTTACATGCGAAAACCTGTAGCGCGTGTACGAACAACTCTTTAAAGCCATTTCTCAAAAGGTACCTTTATCTCCCGAACACCAGGAGAGCCTCAAGAAGTATTTCATACCCAAGAAAATAAGGAAACGACAATTCTTGTTGAATGCCGGAGATGTGTGCCAGTACACTGCTTTTGTAGAAAAGGGATTACTACGTGCATACAGTATCGATGAGAATGCACACGAGCACGTGATCCAGTTCGCCATGGAAGGCTGGTGGATATCAGATATGGGCAGCCTCTTTTCAGGCGACCCTTCGGTGTACAACATCGAAGCGGTTGAAGATTCAGAATTGCTTTTGGTAACACGTGCCGCGCAGGATGAAATGATTGAAACCATGCCCTGCATGGAAAAATATTTCCGCTTGCTGATTCAGCGCCATGTAGTAGCCCTGCAACGCAGACTTACCAACACCATGAGCCTCACAGCCGAAGAAAAATATACTGCGATGATGGCCAAGTATCCCGAACTTATCAGCCGCGTGCCACAGCAGCATTTGGCTTCTTACCTGGGCATTACACCGGAAACCCTCAGCCGCATTCGCAAAAGCGTTTCTCGCCACAAGTAGTTGATCTGGATCAAGTTTTTTCTTATCCGATGTCAATGACACCGGGGTAGGTGGTGCTGTATGTTTGTATCGTCAAAAGCGAAACAAATATGATCACCAAACCAGTCATCGCAATTATAGGAGCTACCAGTAAAATGGGTTCTACGTTGGCAGGACTTTTCGCCCAGGCCAATCACCATTTACTGCTGGTTGATACAGAGGTTGAGAAACTAATCACGTTCGTCAGCGATCTCAAATCTAAATCTTATGGAGCAACGGTCGACATGCAGACGTGTGCTAAGGAAGGATCATGGGAAGCTGATATCATCATTCTCGCTTCTTCCGAACAGAACTACTGCGAGGTAGCTGAGAAGATTCAATCAGTAGCCACCGGCAAAATTGTAATCAGTGTTTCAAACATTATCAAGGCAACCAAGCCTGGAGCCGATGACACAAGCGCGGCTGAAGAATTACAGAAGGCATTGCCTTATTCCAAAGTTATCAAGACATTCAATGCGATGATGGCTTCTGATTTCATTTCAACTGCCATCGATGGTTCGGCCCTGGATATTTTCATTGCCGGTAACAATAGTGATGCAATTGCCACTGTAGAGCAACTTGTAAAATCGGTAAGATTTCATCCCGTAGTAGTAGGTGATTTGTCGGTAAGCCGGAAACTAGAACGCATGATCACTCAACTGTCAATGAAGCACGATTATAATTGGCTGGCCGGAGATAAAGTAATTCACTCGTAACATCTTAAATCAAAAAAATAAATTAACAATTGAAAATTATGGAAACTGTAACAGTAGCAACAAAAACAAAATGGGCT
This sequence comes from uncultured Ohtaekwangia sp., assembly GCA_964571345.1. Classification (GTDB taxonomy): domain Bacteria; phylum Bacteroidota; class Bacteroidia; order Cytophagales; family Cyclobacteriaceae; genus ELB16-189. Next base: position 1,103 of record CAZNCO010000355.1, on the reverse strand, counting down.
TTAGATCCTTCACACAGTGAAGTTGTATTTAAAGTAAAGCATTTGATGATCGCCAACGTAAAAGGAGAATTCAGAAAGTTTGACGCCTCTGTTACTTCAGACGGAGATAACTTTGATGCCTCTTCTATCCAGGCATCCATCAGTGCATCATCCATTTTCACCAACAGCGATGACCGTGATAATCATTTGAAGAGTGGCGATTTCTTTGATGCTGAAAAATATCCTAACCTCGTTTTCAAAGGCATCTCCTTAAAGAAAGTAGATGATGATAACTTTGAATTGAAAGGCAATCTGACCATTAAGGATGTGACCAAAGAAGTAAAATTAACAGTGGAGTTTGGTGGTGTAAACAAAGACCCTTGGGGAAATCAGAAAGCAGGTTTCTCTGTAAGTGGTAAAATCAACCGCACCGACTTTGGATTGAACTGGAATGCAGCGTTGGAAACAGGTGGAGTATTAGTGAGTGAAGAAGTAAAAATCAATGCTGAAGTTCAGTTTGTGAAGCAAGCTTAATTCGTTTCACTTTGCGCATGAGAGTGCTGGAATTCAAAACTAAATTTGACTTCTTAGCGCTCTTTGCGCCTTTGCGTGAAAAATGCATTCCATGAATCGCGAAACTTTTCTTAAAACATTAGCATTAACAGGAGTAACCAGCATGGCTATGAAATTAAGTGCATTAGATAAAATGACTCAACCGCTCGGGGCAACGGATGAAATGCCTGTGCTCTTTCTTGGCCACGGCAGCCCGATGAATGCGATTGAAGAAAATGAATTTGTCACCGGCTTTCGCGATGTAGCCAAGACCATTTCAAAACCAAAAGCTATTCTCTGCATTTCTGCGCACTGGGAAACGCGTGGAACGTTTGTAACAGCTATGCAAAATCCGCCTACGATTCATGACTTTGGTGGTTTCCCTAAAGAATTATTTGCAGTTCAATACCCAGCTCCGGGCAGTCCTGAGCTAGCCAAAGAGACAAAAGACTTGGTGAAGAAAACGGAAGTTGGCCTAACCGACCAATGGGGATTGGATCATGGCGCGTGGAGTGTGATCAAACATTTATATCCCAATGCAGATGTGCCGGTGATTCAGATGAGCATAGATC
>CAZNCO010000354.1:0-5400 GCA_964571345.1 uncultured Ohtaekwangia sp. | reverse complement strand
GATCAGGCTTTAATACCTGCTCCATCGGTAAAGATTGGTCCTGGCGATTCTGCCCGCTCACACAGTGCCGATGAATTCATTTATGTTTCTGAAATAGAAGACGGAATTAACAAGTATATTTCACTTCTGGAAAATTTGTTATGAACGAAGGCGTCAAAATCTTAAAAACAGAAATTCTCTCCAACAACTGGTATACGTTAAAGAAAGTTACGTTTGATTTTCTGACACGTCATGGCAATTGGATACAGCAAAGTCGTGAAGCCTATGATCGCGGCAATGGAGCTACGATCATGCTCTACAATAAAGAGAAGAAGACGGTTATTCTCACTCGCCAGTTTCGCATGCCGACTTTCATCAATGGGAATGAAACAGGTTTATTGATAGAGGCGTGTGCCGGCTTGCTGGATCTGGATAATCCGGAAGATTGTATCCGAAGAGAAACTGAAGAGGAGACCGGCTTCAAATTGAAGGACGTAAAGAAAGTATATGAAGCCTACATGTCACCTGGCTCGGTGACCGAGATACTTTATTTCTTTGTTGCGGAATATTCAAATGACATGAAAATCTCGGAAGGAGGAGGTGTGGATGAAGATGAGAACATTGAAGTGATGGAGCTACCCTTCGCCACTGCGTATGGAATGATCGCCACAGGAGAAATCAAAGATTCGAAAACGATTATGCTACTTCAACATTTGAAGATTGAAGGTGTTATGAATTAGATACCAGGTACTGGATTTAAGACTTTAAAGCAACATCCAGAATCCACTATCAGCAACATTAAAACGAAGCCCATGAAACTCTGGAGTAAAGACAAAGAATCATTCAAAGAAGTAACGGATTTTACTACCGGTAGAGATCAGGAAATGGATTTGTTCCTGGCGCGCTTTGATGTGCTTGGCTCATTGGCTCACATCCAAATGCTTGAGTCAATCGGGTTATTGACGAAAGACGAATTGCCCGTTCTTTCAAAAGAATTAAAAGCAATTTATACTGAGATTGAACACGGAAATTTTTCAATAGAGGCAGGAGTTGAAGACATTCACTCACAGATTGAATTATTGCTCACCAAGAGATTGGGTGATGTGGGTAAGAAAATCCACAGTGGCCGCAGCAGAAATGACCAGGTGCTTGTGGATATCAAACTTTTCCTTCGTCATGAAATTCAACAGCTAACAACCCATATTCAAACTCTTTTTGAATTGCTAATCGCAAAAAGCGAAGAACACAAGCATAAGCTCTTACCCGGCTACACACACCTGCAGTTGGCGATGCCCTCGTCATTCGGATTGTGGTTTGGCGCTTATGCAGAAAGTCTGGCAGACGATGTGATTACACTTCAATCCGCTTACCGCATTACAAATAAAAATCCACTCGGTTCTGCGGCTGGCTATGGCTCATCGTTTCCACTGAACAGAACCATGACTACTCAACTCCTTGGCTTTGAAGATTTGAATTATAATGTAGTCTATGCACAGATAGGCCGTGGCAAAAGTGAACGTATTGTAGCGCAGGCATTGGCTAATGTTGCAGCGACACTTTCTAAACTCGCCATGGATGCCTGCCTGTTTTTGAATCAGAATTTTGGATTTATCTCTTTCCCAGAAGAGCTGACTACAGGGAGCAGCATCATGCCTCACAAGAAAAATCCGGATGTATTTGAATTGATACGTGGTAAGTGTAACACGCTGCAGGCATTGCCGAACGAGATCGCCATGCTGACCACTAACTTACCAAGTGGCTATCATCGGGAGTTTCAGTTGTTGAAAGAAAAACTATTTCCTGCCTTCGGCACGCTGAAGGACTGCATTCGAATGACATCGCTTATGCTAAGTAACATCTCAATTAAAGAGAACATTCTGGAAGAGGAGAAATACAAATATCTCTTCAGTGTTGAGGAAGTAAACAAACTTGTATTATCAGGTATCCCCTTCCGTGACGCTTATAAAAACGTAGGACGCGACATTGAGCAAGGTAAGTTTACTTATTCCACGAAAGTGAGCCACACACACGAGGGAAGTATTGGCAACCTATGTAACGAACAAATAAGCGAGGCCTTTCGCCAGACACTCGCTTCATTTGAGTTCGGAAAAACTGATTTAGCTATAACAAAGCTAATCGCTGATTAACTATTTCGTATTTGGGTAATCCACTACCAAGTTGCAAAGTGTGAGTACACCAAGGCTTAGTCCGCTCTCGTCAATCATAAACTCTGGTGTATGATGCGGCCCTGCTTTTTTAGGGTCACCGCCTTTCGTCATCCCTCCCAAGGACAAGAACAGCCCGGGTACTTTTTCACTGAAGAAAGAGAAATCTTCACTCGCGGTAATCGGTGGTGCCAATTTTACATTCTCTGCTCCAGCTGATTTTTGTATTGACGGAAGCATTTTATTTGTTAATTCAACATTATTGAAAGTGACCGGATAATGCGTGCTGTAAGGGCATTCGACCTTTACCGTTGCCCCGGCAGCCTCCGCGGTATGAGTAGCTATTTCGTTTATTCTTCTGATCACCATTTTTTCGTCTTCCGGGCTAAGTGTCCTTACTGTGCCGAGCATCTCCACTTTTTCAGAGATAATGTTTCCCCTATTGCCGCCATGAATTGCACCGATCGTAACAATGGCCGCGTTCTCCGTCAGGTTCACATTGCGACTTACAATACCCTGAAGCCCTGTAACGATCTGCGCAGCTGTTAAGATCGGATCAACAGATAACCAAGGCATCGCACCGTGTGAAGGCTTACCTGTTACAGTGATCTTTAAATCATTTACCGATGCCATCGCACCACCCGGACGATACATAATAGTACCAACTGGGACCGTGGAACCGATATGCAAACCAAAAGCCACATCCACTTTCGGGTTTTCCAACACACCTTCTTTTACCATAAGCTCAGCGCCACCTTCTTCACCTTTTGGCGCTCCTTCTTCCGCGGGTTGGAAAATAAACTTTACAGTACCTTTCAAATCTTTTTTCATAGAGGCAAGTACTTCTGCGACTCCCATCAAAATAGCCACGTGCGTATCGTGGCCACACGCGTGCATTACACCTGTTTGTTGACCGTTGTATTCGGTTACAACTTTTGAAGCAAATGGTAAGTCGTTTTTCTCATAAACCGGGAGCGCATCCATATCCGCGCGTAGGCCAATGACCGGTCCGGGCTGTCCGCCTTTCAAAAGACCAACCACTCCTGTTTTAGCGACACCTGTTTTAACTTCTATACCTAGCGATTGCAGATGCTTCGAGATGATCTCTGCCGTGCGAAATTCACGGTTACCCAATTCAGGATGCTCGTGAATATCTCTGCGCCATGCGATGACCTTTTTCTCGACCTCACTTACTTTGGCTTTGATAGTTTGGCGCTGCTTGTCATTTTGAGCACCTGCAACTAATGAAGAAACTAACAGAATAAGAAATACTATTTTTTTCATGGGACAGGTTTTTAGGTTTAAAGCAATATAACCCCTTTGAAAATGAATAACCACAAGAATTATTCAGACTCCATATCCTTTAATTCGATCTCAAGAGCCTTTGTGCTGATGAAGATTTCGTTTAATGACAACGCGAGCGAAAGCAAAAGACAAATAAGGCTTAAGCCGAAAGTGGTGAATGCCCACACTTCACGATTAAGATAAACAAAAAGCATGCACAGCACACAAATAAAAAAACTCAGGATACCACACGCCTGCATTTGCTTCACCAACACCAGCCTGCGCTTTAGATTTTTTATTTGCTCATGAATGATCGCCCTCTCCTCAGGCACCTGCTTATATTTTGTGTGAAGATTCCGAATAAGAGTTGCCAACGCCAGAAAGCGATTGGTGTATGCCAACATGAGTAGTGTAATTGCTGGAAATAAAAGCGCAGGAGTATTGATCGTGAATTGCATTCGGAAAAAATTAACTTTGTGCAGTAAAAATATTCAATTCGTTTCATGACTTCACAGACCATTCTCTACATTCTTATCGGCATCGTTTTCGTAAGCTACTTATTTGATCAATTACTTGACTATCTCAATCTGAAGCACCAAAGAATGGATATCCCTGATGAAGTGAGCGCTTTCTATGACAAAGAGAAATACCTGAAGTCATTGGAATATCACAAAGAACAAACGTTGTTTTCCTTTCTAACCTCAGCAGTGAGTGTGGCGCTTACCTTACTGATGCTCTACTTTCAGGGGTTTGGTTGGCTTGATTTAGCACTTCAAAACATCTCGTCAGAAATCTTCAGAGCCCTTGCCTTTTTTGGTATACTTGCCATTGCCTCCGACATCATCACAATCCCGTTTCAACTCTACAGCACATTTGTGATCGAAGAAAAATATGGCTTCAACAAAACCACCATCAAGACTTTCATCACCGACAAAATCAAAGGTTATCTTTTAGGGGCAATAATCGGTGGGGCGCTATTGTCTCTTTTGGTTTATCTCATTAATCAGCTTGGGCAAAATTTCTGGATTTGGTTTGGACTCATCGCCTCGGCTTTTATCCTGGTAGCAAACTTATTCTACACATCTCTTATACTTCCTCTTTTCAACAAGCTCACTCCGTTGCAGGATGGGACGTTAAAAAACTCCATTGAATCGTACGCGGGAAAAATAAGCTTTCCCCTGAATAACATTTTTGTGATGGATGGTTCAAAACGGTCGGCAAAAGCCAACGCCTTCTTTTCAGGAATTGGCCGGAAAAAGAAAATTGTTTTGTTTGATACATTAATCAACAATCATACAACAGAAGAGCTCGTGGCAGTATTGGCGCACGAGGTGGGGCACTTCAAAAAGAAGCACATCATTTTCAGTTATATTTTGTCAGTCATCCAGATATTTTTTACCCTCTGGATCTTATCACTGATGGTCTTTAACGAAAGTCTGTCGCAGGCTTTGGGCGGATTGCATACCACACTTCACCTCAACCTGATTGCCTTTACCATTCTCTTCTCTCCTATCTCTGGCATCACAAGTTTATTTATGAACATGTATAGTCGCAGAAATGAATTTGAAGCAGATAATTATGCTAAAGAAACCTATGACGGGGATGCTTTATCAAACGCGTTAAAAAAACTATCGGTTGATTCCTTGAGTGATTTATATCCGCATCCGATGTATGTATTCTTTCATTATTCCCATCCGCCCCTGTTAAAACGATTGGAAGCCTTGAAAAGAAATAACTGAGTAATTACCTAAACTGGTAGTTGATGCCAGATACAGCTTGCGTTAATAATGTTGGGGCAGCATCAGTAGCCACCACTCGCCTATCTACTACTGGCATTACGGGTGAAAATTTTGAGAGGTATTCTTCCATTACATCGTGCAGCAGTATTTCAGTCTTTCTTGGATTTTGCACGTGCTCCATTCTGCAAAGCATATCCACCGGATCTCCTTCACGTTCACACGCAGTAATAGTA
>CAZNCO010000353.1:0-5408 GCA_964571345.1 uncultured Ohtaekwangia sp. | reverse complement strand
GCTTTGGGAATGTCACCTACAGTGGCCTTCCCGATCATGATGGGATCTTGCGCTTTCTTAATGCCTCTGGCATCATTGAAGTTTATTAAGGAAGGAGCTTACAATCGAAGAGCATCTATTGCCATTGCGATCTGCGGGACGGCAGCTGTTTTGCTCGCAGCCTTCGTGGTTAAATCTTTGCCAATGGATGTATTGCGTTGGGTAGTAATTGGCGTAATCATTTATACAGCTGCTGTGATGCTGAAAGCTGCACTTAAAAATTCACCAAACTAAAACTCTAGCTTTTATTGGCGAGCTGACCGCAAGCCGCATCGATATCCTTTCCGCGGCTTTTGCGAATGCGGGTTGTGATACCGTTCCGTTCCAACAAGTCCATGTACATATTCAAAACTTTTTCATCCGCTTGTTGAAATTCACCATCGTCAATTGGATTGTACTCGATCAGGTTTACTTTGGAAGGAATTACTTTCGCAAACTTCAAAAGAGCCTCAGCATCTTTTTCAGTGTCATTAATTCCTTTCCAAACCACATATTCATATGTCACCTTTCGTTTGGTCTTTTGGTACCAATATCGCAAAGCGTCTGCAAGTTCTTCCAATGGATTGGACTCATTGATAGGCATGATGGATGAACGCGTTTCGTTGAGAGCTGCGTGCAGCGATACAGCAAGATTGAATTTCACCTCATCGTCAGCCATTTTCTTGATCATCTTTGCCAGACCAACAGTAGAAACAGTGATTCTTTTAGACGCCATCCCCAATCCTTTCTGGTTGGTAATCTTTTCAATAGCGGCCGTTACGTTTGAATAGTTCAGAAGCGGCTCACCCATTCCCATAAACACGATGTTTGTCAACGGCCGTCCAAAAAATAATTCAGCCTGCTCTTTAATAGCCACAACCTGGTCATAGATCTCATCAGGACTAAGGTTGCGCATTCTCTTTAACCTGGCCGTGGCACAAAACTTACATGCCAGCGAACAGCCCACCTGCGAAGAAACACACGCGGTGATCCGTTTTTCCGCAGGAATTAAAACTGACTCGACTACCAACCCATCATGAAGAACCACAGCATTTTTTATTGTTCCGTCCGCGCTGCGCTGCATTTTGTCAACTTTGATATGGTTAATCACAAAATGGTTCTCCAGCAGCTGCCGGGTAGGCAGCGATAAATTGGTCATTTGGTCAAAGCTCTTGGCAGATTTAATCCAAAGCCAATCATATACTTGCTGGCCGCGAAAAGGCTTATCACCCTGATCTACAAAGAATTGCTTCAATTCCTCCAGCTTCAGTTTGCGTATGTCTCGCTTTTCTATCCTGGTTTCCTCAATTAACATTCCTGCAAAGGTAAGGAAGATTACAGACTCCATTGAGGGGTGACAGACTTGAGCAAAATCATACATTTACCACCCTTCAAATTCTCTCTGATAACGCTGACTTTTTTAAACCGAACTTCTATATTTGTCAGTCTTCTAATTTGAATGTATGATCATACTTACTTCCATCACTGCTTTCACTGTAGTGATTCTTTTGCTGGTTGCCGTACTTATTTTCGCACAGAAAAAGTTGGTACAATCAGGCCCGGTAAAAATTCTTATCAATGGTGAAAAGACCTTGACTGTATCTGCCGGAAGCTCACTTTTGAGTACTCTGGCCAATGAAAAAATATTCCTTCCTTCTGCCTGCGGTGGCGGTGGAACCTGCGCCATGTGCAAATGCGTGGTTGAATCGGGTGGTGGCGATGTCCTGCCAACGGAAGTTGGTCACCTTTCCCGTCAGGAGAAAAAAGACCATGTGCGCCTTGGCTGCCAAGTAAAGGTGAAACAAGATTTGAACATCCGCATCCCGGATGAAATCTTCGGAATCAAAAAATGGGAATGCGAAGTTGTCTCAAATTACAACGTATCAACTTTCATTAAAGAATTTGTGGTAAAGCTTCCTCCAGGCGAAACGCTGAAGTTTGAAGCGGGTGGATATATCCAGATTGATGTACCTCAGATCAATGTGGACTTTAAAACTATGGACATCACTCCTCACCCTGACTTAGGGCACAAACAAGATGTGTTCAAAGGTGATTGGGACAAGTTCAAACTGTGGGATTTGAAGATGAAGAACGAAGAACCAATCTTCCGTGCTTACTCGATGGCTAACCACCCGGCAGAGGGAAACATTGTGATGTTGAACATTCGTATTGCTACGCCTCCCTGGGATCGTGCAAATAACAAATGGATGGATGTTAATCCTGGTATCTGTTCGTCATACGTCTTCTCGCGCAAGCCGGGAGATAAAGTGACTGTGTCCGGCCCATATGGTGAATTCCACATCAATAAGACTCAACGCGAAATGATTTATGTAGGGGGTGGCGCAGGTATGGCACCGCTTCGTGCTCAAATTTTCCATCTATTCCATACGGAGAAAACAAACCGCAAAGTATCGTACTGGTACGGGGGCCGTTCAAAGAAAGAACTTTTCTATACTGAGCACTTCCGTGCGATCGAGAAGGAATTCCCGAATTTCAAATTCTACATAGGTCTTTCAGAACCTCTTCCTGAAGACAACTGGAAAGTAAAGAAAACCTTGGATGATAATGATGCAGACGGATATCTTGGCTTCATTCACAAGTGCTTGTACGATAACTATCTGAGCAAACACGAATCGCCAGAAGATGTTGAGTTTTATTTGTGCGGACCTCCGCTCATGAACTCAGCTGTATTGAAGATGCTTGACGATATGGGTATACCAAAAGAGAACATTAGGTTTGACGATTTTGGAGGTTAACCAAAACGATTTTAAAGCCCCGCAAAACGGGGCTTTTTTTATTTACTTTTGATTCATGGATCTTACTATTTTCTTCTCTCCTCTTGAGGAGTCGCTTTATGCCGCACCCTACCCGGCTAACTCATTCTTTAAAAACATTGAGGCATTTGGCGAAAAAATGCCTGACTACAAAGGAGCTCAAATTGCCATTATTGGAGTGCGTGAAGATCGCGGAGCAGCAAACAATCAAGGCACCGTGAATGGACCTGATGAAATCCGAAAGAAGTTATACCATCTTAAAAAAGGAACCGGCAGTTATAAAATTGTTGATCTGGGCAATCTAAATCCCGGCATCGATCTGGACGAAACTTATACACGAATAAGCGAAGTATGCCGCATGCTGTTGGAAAGCAATGTCATGCCTTTGATTCTTGGCGGCTCGCACGATCTTGACTATGGGCAATACCGCGGGTACGAGGACATGCAAAAGCTCATCAGCTTTTTGAACGTAGATGCATTTCTCGATTTGGATGATGACAAAGAAGCCCCCGCAGCAAAGAAACATGTGCATAAAATGCTATTGCATGAACCTAACTATCTCTTCAGCTACACACATCTTGCACATCAGGTTTACCTGACAGATTCATTTTCTGCCGGTGTGCTTGAAAAACTGAATTTTGAAGCACACAGAATCGGGCAGATACGTACCAACCTTGCCGAAATGGAACCTGCCATCCGAAATGCTGATATGTTTTCGTTTGACATCACGGCCATTAAGTCAAGCGATGCGCCTGGCAATGGTAACGCACAACCTTTTGGCCTTACAGGAGAAGAAGCCTGTCAGATTTGCTGGTACGCGGGAATGAATGAAAAACTAAGCTCTGCTGGTTTTTATGAATATAACCCGGCATTTGATGATGTTCACAAAAAGACAGCATCAGTAATTGCTACGATGATCTGGTATTTCATCGAAGGTTTTTATCACCGCAAGCAGGAAAGTAATTTCAAATCGAATGACTTTTTGAAGTACGTTGTTTCAATGCCCGTAGAGCCCGAAACCATTTCGTTTTACAAAAGTAAACTCACTGAGAAATGGTGGATGGAAGTCTCACTAAACAGGCCGGGAGCCAAATATGCCCGTAACTCAATTGTACCTTGCAGCTATAGCGATTACCAAACCGCTACCAAAGGTGAATTGCCTGAGCGGTACATCAATGCATTGGCCAAAATGTAACGTTCTACGTTTTCTTCCTGATCACAGAAAAGGAATAAGCAAACACCGTGACTAAAACAGAAACAATACTCGTTATTAAAAAATGTTGTGGTTCGAGGTGGAAGAAACTGGAAACAGATTTATCTACATTATTCAAACCAATAAAAATTACAAAAGCAAGGATCAGTAGCAGGATGCCGTTATACCAGGCTGCGTGTTGGTATTGTTTCGGAATAATTTTAGGGTCATTCACAATCAAAATCAGAAATACAGTAATAAGCGGGAGTATTAATCCATTGATAGCTTGAACAACCAAGATTACGGGAATTGGCTTAATACCGCTAATCCCAAAAAGAAATCCGGTTACTAACACCACCAGCCATGCCAGGCGCGAATATCGATTTTCATTTTCATTCATGGTTGATCGTACAATCACTGATGCTGCATAGGGTGACGTGATGGCGGAAGAAAAACCTGCAGCAAATAACCCGACTCCCAAAGCCCACACCCCCACCGTCCCCATCTTCAATTCAAACGCCTTTGCTAATTCCAGGAAAGACGAGAATTTACCTACCAATGTTCCTGCTAATAAAATCCAAGCCGTAATTAATCCTCCGATTATTACTGATAACGCCAATCCTATTCGCATCAGCGGAATGGTTTGCCCCTTACTGATGCCTGACCCGATAAACAAATTGTAAGGCACAATCGTAGTACCCACCAATCCAAGCACAATCATCTCAGAGCCTGCAGGCCATGAGGGAACGATACTATTAATCAATACTTCCGACAATGTAAAATCACCTTGCAAAGCGAGAACAAAGAATGCGATACCCATCATTGCCACCAGAGACGTCATTAGCCATGAAATCCATTTCGACTTATTGCTCCATAAAACCAAAGCAGCTGCAACAGAAATAAGGGCGGTAAACACTTTTCCATCCCCAGGCTTAATCAGCGACATTCCAGACACAGCACCTAGAATATTTCCCGCCTCGTAAGCAGCACACCCAAGGATCACGGAAATTCCAATGATCCATTTAATCCAAAATCCTTTTGATCCTGAAAACTTTTGTTGCACAGCCTGCCCAAGTGAAAGGCCGCTGGCAATTGTAATGCGTGCAGAAACTTCCTGAAGTAATATACATGCAACCGTAGCGAATGAAACGCACCACAGTAAATCAATTCCGAATTGTGCCCCTGCGGTAGTTGCAGTTGTTACCGTCCCGGGTCCAATGAATGCGGCAGAAATAACAGACCAAATTAGAACACTGGCAAAAGTGCCGGGCGCTTTAGAACTCATTGTCAGAGCACGTTATTCAGTTGCTCCTTTATCTTTTCCAGCTCTTCTTTCATATCAACTACAAACTTCTGAATTGCCGCATCATTGGCTTTGGAGCCAATCGTATTGATTTCGCGCCCAATTTCTTGCGCGAGAAATC
>CAZNCO010000352.1:0-5411 GCA_964571345.1 uncultured Ohtaekwangia sp. | reverse complement strand
TAATCAGATGTTGTTCTTGGCTGAAAGGTCCCATGATAAAGAGATTATCAGACGAGGCTTGACTATGGAACTGTGCTGCGGGATATTTTTAGGTTTGAAAAGTTGCCTTCACTGAAATAACCTTCTCCCACTTTTCAGTAATCGTCAATATTCCCACCCTGATTTTTGCCACAGGTCGGGTGAAAGTGAGTGGAAGAAGATTAACGCGAATGAAAGTGTCGTCAAAAAGAATCAGGTTCATAATTGAAATGCTCGGACAAATTACGGCAAAAAAAAGAATCCCGCTTGAGCGGGATTCCTTCGCTAAAAAACGCTAAGAACAATATTATTTCTTGCCGTACTTCTTTTGGAATTTCTCCACGCGTCCGGCAGTATCCACAAACATCTTCTTACCAGTGAAGAAAGGATGTGACGCTGAGCTCACTTCGACTTTAATCACAGGGTATTCTTTTCCATCAGTAAAGGTGATTTTCTCTTTTGGAACGTTTGTAGAGCGGCTCAAAAATTTGAAATCGCTTGAAGTATCCCAAAATACTACTTCTTGATAGTTTGGATGAAGGTCCTTTTTCATATCTTTTTTAATTACAGGCTAAATTCTACGTATTGGATGCTTTTTTCCTAAAAGGACTGCAAAAATAGGGATTAGAATATTCTTGGCAAGGCATTCTGCCAGATATTTTGAAAGGCCACTAAAATGATGGTATTTTACGGACCAAAATGGCCGGTTTTTAATGATATCGATGAGAGTTTGCCAAATGACCCATCAAAGCCTCTGAAATCGGTTTAAATAGGCCTATTTTGAAAACTCTGCGTCTAAAGTCGCCTCTAAAATTTTCTTTATAAATGAGAATTAGACTAATTGGATTACTCCTCTTCCCGGTACTTGCTTTGGGCCAAAGCACAAATGCAACTCTGAACGATGATTATTACCATTGGATTACACGCTATGAAATTAAAGCTGGCAGAGTAGCCAACGAGGTTTTTACCACCATCCGCCCTTTTCGCAGAAGCGATGTAGTTTCCTTTATCGATACCCTGAATAAGCGCGATGGCGTTTTTTCATCCCCTGCTGACCAATTCAACTATGAGTATCTGAGAAATGATAGCTGGGAATGGAGCAGAGCAGAAACCAATACCAGTAAGGCACCGTTCTTAAAAAAGCTTTATACCAAAAAATCTGATCTGGCTTTTGTAGATCAACCTGCGCTTGATCTTCACGTAAGTCCGGTGTTGTATCTTGGATATGGCAAAGACAATCGCGTGACCGATCCATTGATGATTAATACGCGGGGTGTGGCAATCAGAGGAATGATCGATAGAAAAATTGCCTTCTATACTTTCCTTACCGACAATCAGATGATCCTTCCGGGATATGTGTTTGACCAATTAAAGCAGACAGCAGTAGTGCCTCATGAAGGCTTCTGGAAAGACTTTAAAACTTCCGGTGTAGATTTTTTTCAGGCGCGAGCGTATCTCGATTTTAATATCAGCAAACATGTCAATTTTCAATTCGGAAATGATCGTACGTTCATTGGAAACGGGTTCCGTTCATTGATTTTGTCTGATTACTCTCCTCCCAATTTATTTTTTCGTGCTAATGCAAAAGTGTGGAAGTTGAATTATTTATTTCAACTCAACCGCCTTACAGCAGATCAGCCGTGGACTGTAACAAGCAACGGTATTCCGCATGGCTCGCAAGCAAATGTGCGCTATCCGCAAAAGTTCATGGCGTTTCATCACATCAGCATGAACATTGGCAAAAAGCTAAACCTTGGGTTGTTTGAGTCGATCATCTTTGCTCCCAACGATTCGCTAAACAAAAGCACCTTCGAGTTAGGCTATCTTAATCCTGTTATTTTCTTGAGAGCGACTGAGCAGCAATTTGGAAGTACTGATAACGCAGTTGTGGGTATGGATTTCAAGTGGAATGCTGCCAAAAGAGTTTCGTTCTACGGCCAGATTGTGATCGATGAATTTGTACTTAAGGAATTACGTGCTGGTAAGGGCTGGTGGGGAAATAAATTTGGAGTGCAGGGTGGTTTAAAATATATCGATGCCTTCAACGTCTCTAATCTTGACATACAACTGGAAGCAAATGCAGTGAGGCCTTATACCTACTCACACGATACGCAATACAGCAATTACAGTAACTATCGTCAGCCTTTAGCGCATCCGCTTGGTGCAAACTTCGTGGAGGCTGTGGCAATAATTCGCTACCAGCCGATACCGAAACTTAACCTGACAGCCAAAACCTTTTACGCCAAGATCGGTCGTGATACCACTGGGGTAAACTGGGGTAGCGATATTTTGAAGAACAATACAACACGGCAGCAAGATTATGGAAACTCAATCGGCCAAGGCGTGAAGAACACAATTGCTTATGTTGATTTAAAAGCTTCCTTCATGCTACGTCACAATTTCTTCATAGAAGTGAGCCAAACTATTCGACAGAGCAGCAGCCCCGTAACACTTTATAATTACAATTCTTCGATCACTTCTTTTGCCATTCGCTGGAATATTCCAGCACGAACGTATGACTTTTAAAAGATGAAAATATTTTTTCGCATCATTTCTTATGCCAATGCCATCAAACGCAGGCTAGCCTTTTTTTTCTTCTATTCTATTCTTGGGATTATTTTCGGGGCATTTAACATTGTGCTGGTGATACCTCTTCTTACCACGCTCTTTAAAGAGCAAGACCAAGTGATCAAAGTGCCACCCCTTCCAGCCTTTGATTTTTCTACTGATTTTGTTGTCAACACCTTTTACCATTACTATTACCATATTATTCATAACTATGGCCAATTGAAGGTGTTGCTTTTTGTGTGCGTGATAATCGTTCTATGTCGCCTGCTTGCGAATTTGTTTGTTTATTTGGAGCGTGTGATGGCTACAAAAATTCGCGTAGACCTGGTGAAAAATATCCGGATGGCGATTTTTAAGAATGTTTCTTTGATGCACATTGGCTTCTTCAATGATAAACGAAAAGGCGACTTGATTTCCCGGTTCACTAATGACGTGCTGGAAGTTGAAAATGCAGTGATGAACAGTTTGAAAGCTGTGCTGAAAGAGCCTCTCACAATCGTTGCGTATTTCTTTGTGCTGTTTAAAATTTCTCCGCAACTTACATTATTCACGTTGCTTGTTTTTCCGATTGCCGGAGGTATCTTGGCTGAAATTATTAAGAGATTGAAGCGTCAGGCAACGCAGAGCCAGGATTCACTTGGCCGTATCGTAAATATCCTTGACGAAACTTTTGGTGGCATGCGTGTTGTCAAGGCTTTCAACGCTCGCAATTTTATCCTGAATAAAATGGAAGAAGAGAGCGCACTTTATCGAAGACTTAATAAATCGATGTCGTACAAAAATGAATTAGCATCACCCGTTTCTGAAATCCTTGGTGTGTTCATTATTGCCGGGGTCATCTTTTTTGGCGGTAAAATGGTATTCGATCACTCCCTTACAGCGGAGGCTTTCCTTGGATTCATTGCTGCCTTCACAATGATTATTCAACCAGCCAAGAACTTTTCGAATGGCATTACTTCTCTTCAGCGCGGAACAGCTTCGGCCAGACGCATTTTTGAAGTGATTGACATGAAACCTGTTATTCAGGATAAAACAGATGCCATTGAACTGCACGAGTTCAAAAGTGGCATTGAATTCAAGAACGTTTCTTTTGCCTACGACACCGATCACGTTTTGAAAAACATCAACTTAAACATTGAAAAAGGAAAAACAATTGCGTTGGTTGGCCCTTCGGGCGGAGGTAAATCTACATTGGCTGATCTGGTTCCCAGGTTTTATGATCCCACCGTTGGAGAAATCTTGATTGATGGCAAACCCTTAATCGATTATAAAATCGAGTCATTGAGAAAATTTTTGGGTGTGGTAACACAAGAGTCGATTTTATTTAATGATACGATTTTTAATAACATCGCCTTTGGCATGGAGAACGCTACGGAAGAAGCAGTGATACAGGCAGCCAAAATTGCCAACGCCCACGACTTCATCATGCAAACAGAAAATGGATATAAAACCTTTATTGGTGAACGAGGCTCAAAACTTTCAGGCGGACAACGCCAGCGATTGAGTATTGCACGCGCAGTTTTGAAAAACCCACCAATTCTCATTTTGGATGAGGCCACTTCCGCGCTTGACTCAGAGTCTGAAAAATTAGTTCAGGAGGCACTTTTTAACCTGATGAAGAACCGTACTTCCATCGTTATCGCCCACAGGCTAAGCACCATTCAGCATGCTGATGAGATTGTGGTAATTCAGGAGGGCTCTATCGTTGAGCGAGGCACACATGAGGAGCTTACCAGGCGTGATGGATTGTATAAAAAGCTTTCGGATATTCAGAAAACAGCCTAAGGCGGCTGTTGTCATGCAAGGTTTTCGGAAGTTTTGCATTTTGTCGTCATTTCAAAAAGCCTAAGTTTGTATCCTTAAATACGATTCCATGAATAAACGCAGAGTCATCTTCCTTTCGATTTTTGGTGTCTATGAGTTAAGCATTTTCATTTTCTCCGTGATTGTAGAAAACTCAGACGTGGGGTCTCTGCTAAATATTTTCGAGAAAATTCACCTGATAAAATATGGTGCCCTAATAGGAGTTGCCTTTCTTGCCACAGAGTTCTTGTGGACGTGGATGGATTCTAAGAATGCAACAAAAGAAAAAGAAGCCATGCGACACGAGAATAATGTGCTGAAAGCAAAAGTATATGACCTTACCAACGAGGGACCTTCTATTTCAAAATAAATGATGAGTTCAGCTTCTGTTATTCTTGCCGAACTAAAACAAGCAGCTACTGTATTAGAAACTTTTATGGCAGATGAGAAGAATCTTTCTCTTATTGAGTCAGCTGCAGGCGTCATTTCTCAATCGATCCGTGAAGGAGGGAAAGTAATCTCTTGCGGCAATGGCGGCTCCCATTGCGATGCCATGCACTTTGCCGAAGAGCTTACTGGAAAATATCGGGAGCATCGAAAAGCTATTCCTGCCATCTGCATTTCGGATGCCAGCCATATCAGCTGTGTTGGCAATGACTACGGATACGAATTTATTTTCTCACGCTACCTTGAGGCACTTGGAAACAAAGGTGACGTTTTACTAGGTCTTAGCACCAGCGGCAATTCACAAAATATTATCCGCGCTGCGCAAACTGCAAAAGAAAAAGGCATGAAGGTGATCATCCTTAGTGGGAAGGATGGCGGAAAACTTGCCCCGCTCGCTGATGTAGAAATTCGCGTTCCACATTTTGGCTATGCCGATCGTATTCAGGAAATCCACATCAAGGTGATTCATATTTTGATGTTGCTCATCGAAAGACAACTTATCAATTAAAAACATTTCCCAGATGGGAAAAAAGCCATTCACGGCTCGAAGCAAAGATTACCAAGTTATTAAGCCG
>CAZNCO010000351.1:0-5431 GCA_964571345.1 uncultured Ohtaekwangia sp. | reverse complement strand
GCGTTGCTTACAGCACAACTACAATTTATAGATTTACAATTAAAACTTAACGAAAACCAAATTGATTATGAAAAACTACTCGACAAGTAACAACAAGTTCGCAGTTGCAACTCTGATTGCAGCTGCTTTATTCGCAGGCATCTTCTCCTCTTGCAAGGGAAAACAAGAAGCTAAAGACGAAGCCAAAGTTCAATACGAATGCCCGATGCATCCGGACCAGGTGAGCGACAAGCCCGGCACTTGCCCGGTTTGCAAAATGGATTTAGTAGAAAAGAAAGCTGAGAAGACCGAGGAACATCAGCATTGATCGGTTAGCGTCTTTTGCGTCTTTGCGTGAAATCGTTGCGCAAAGACGCTAAGTCGCAAAAATGGTCTCGTGAGAATTAAATTTTAATATGATGAGGATCGGAATTTT
This sequence comes from uncultured Ohtaekwangia sp., assembly GCA_964571345.1. Classification (GTDB taxonomy): domain Bacteria; phylum Bacteroidota; class Bacteroidia; order Cytophagales; family Cyclobacteriaceae; genus ELB16-189. The sequence continues at coordinate 5,016 of CAZNCO010000351.1, read as the reverse complement.
ATTTATCGCATTGACATTTTTGGTTTCGTGTCAACATAAGCATGAAACTGCAAATGGTGAGGAATACACTTGCCCAATGCATCCGCAAGTCACCAGCGACAAGCCTGGTTCGTGTCCTATCTGTAAAATGGACCTGGTGAAAAAAGAAAAGCCAAAGGCTTCTCAACTTCAAAATCTGAAGCCTGATAAAATCGCAGATGTAAAAACTGTGACGCTAAAAAAAATGGATATGAAAAATCCGTTCCAAAGTCAAGGAGTGATTACATATGATCCTCATATGGCCACCGTAATATCATCACGCATAGCCGGAAGAATTGAAAAATTGTATGTAAAATATTTGAACCAATCCATCGCACAAGGGCAACGGCTTTTTGATGTGTATAGCCCCGAACTCTCCAACGCACAGCGCGAATTGATTTACCTGATAAAGAACGACCCTACCAACCTTGAATTAATTCAGTCAGCCAAAGAAAAACTTACTTTACTGGGTGTTGACAAAAAACAAATAGAAGAGATTGCTGCCTCCGGAAAAGAGAAACCATCTTTTACCGTCTTCAGCCCGGTGAGCGGCTACCTGGTTTCAACGGAACTGAATCCATCCTCGGAAGGAGCTGAAATAAATGTACGAGAAGGAAACTATGTTGAAGCTGGCGAAACCATTTTAAAAATTACAAGTAACACAAAAGTATGGGCCGAGTTTAATATCAAGCAGAAGGATGCTTCCTCCATCAAAAAGGGACTGGAAGTAACCATCAAAAGCGAACAACGAGAAGTGAAAGCAGTTGTCAATTTCGTTCAACCCTTCTTTAAAGAAGGAGAAGAATTTTTAAAGCTACGCTCCTATCTGACAAATACTAATCAACCATTTAAGATCGGTGAGTTGGTGAAAGCAGAGTTTACAAATGCTCAAGAAAGCAATTGGCTTCCACTTTCTTCGGTGATTGATTTAGGCACGCGAAAAATTGTTTATGTCAAAAATGAAAATGGATTTGAAGCAAAAGACGTGCAAACCGGTAATACGAATCGTGAATGGATAGAAGTAGTTTCAGGACTGACTGCGAACGACCTTGTTGCTTCTCCTGCAAATTACATTACGGACAGCGAGAGTTTTGTAAAAGTGAAATGATGAGCCACATGAAAAAATTAAACCACGGAGGGCCAAAGAGGAATGCACAGAGTCTTACGCTGCTGGTAATTCTCGTTACCCTGATCTTTACGAACTGCCAAAATAAAAAGAGCGAGCACTCGATGCATGGCCACGAGAAATACACCTGCCCAATGCATCCGCAGATCGTGAGTGATAAACCTGGCACTTGCCCAATTTGCAAAATGGATCTGGTAAAAGTAACAGGATCCACTGAACCATCTGTTCACCTGATGGCTGATCAGATAAAATTAGCCAACATCAAAATTGAAGAAGTCAGAAAAGAAGAAATCGGTTATGAAAATATCCTCACCGGGAAATTAGCCCCAAACGAAAACGCAACAGAAGTAATCAGCAGTCGCATCGATGGAAGAATTGAAAAACTCTTTTTCAAAGAAACCGGTGGTGCCGTTAGTAAAGGACAGCCACTTTATAAGATCTACAGCGAAACCCTTGCCGCTTACGAGCGCGAATATATTCTGGCTGTTCGCCAAAAGGAAGAACTAAAATCACCGCGTTATGAAAAGATAGTCACTGCCGCAGAGAAAAAACTTATGCTTCTCGGTTTAACAAAAAGACAATTGGAAGACTTGAGCAAAAAAGCCAGTGAACCATCTCCTTATATTACTATTCTTGCCCCTGTTTCCGGAACTCTTTCAACTGTAGCAGTTGCGGAGGGTCAATCCGTGGCAGAAGGTGCGGTACTTTTCAAAATTGAAAATCTTGCTACCCTTTGGGCAGAAGCTGAGTTACTCCAGCGCGATGCTTCGTTTCTTCAAATAGGGCAAAAAATTAAAATAAAAATAGAAGGACAAACGGAAGAGTCAATAATTAATTTCATCAGCCCAGAATTCAATCGCGGAGGCCAAGTGATAAAAGTGAGGGCAACTATTTCGAATGTAAAAAAGAACCTGACGCCTGGCATGCACGCCAATTTCGTCTTCAGTCAATCTTCGCGTAAAGCGCTTGTGCTACCGCTTGAGGCAGTGTTGCGCGATGAAACAGGAAGTCATGTATGGATTGCAGAAAAGGATGGTTCGTTTCATCCCCGAAAAGTAACAACCGGAATTGAAAATGCGGATAAAATAGAAATCACAGATGGTCTCTCAGAATTAGACCAGGTGGTAATATCAGGGGCATATCTGCTTTATAGCGAATGGGAACTTCGGCACGGAAGTTGAGTTCCCGAATTTCTAAAAGCAGTGAGAAGTCCGTAAAAGATTTTCCTGCTTGGCCTTATTGATTTAAAATAGAATTCCATATTTTTAGTAACCCTAACGTTAATGAAAACAAAAGTTTTAAACCTCTTTGTTTTATTACTCTTCGCATCACCTTTATTGGCGCAAAAATATACGGGTGACAGCTGGGCCGCAGTAGATGAAAAAGGTGGCGGCACATTAGCTGTGGTGTATTATCCACAAGCTGGACTTATTTATGAAGATGGTGGAAAAGTAAAAGGCATGTGTGCTGACCTGCTCAACGAGTTTGTAAATTTTGTACAGACCAAATACGGAAAGAATATTACAGTTGAATACGTGGGAGCGGAGTCCGTGTTTTCGGAGTTTATGAAAGTATGCCAAACTACTCCAAACATCCTGGGTGTAACAAATGTGACGATCACAGAAGAAAGAAAGAAGTTGCTGAAATTTACGCCCGGCTTTTTATCCAATGAAGAAACCTTTATCACGCATAAAGAAGCGCCCGCAATTGGAAGCACCAGAGATCTTGCTCAACTAAAGGGCTATACTGCCGAAGTAATTACCGGAAGTGTGCACGTGGCCTACATCGATCAACTAAAGAAATTCATTCCGGGTATTACCATTACATATGGACCTTCGGGACCAGAGATTTTGAAAGACATTGTGAAAGATCCAAAGATTTTCACAATCCTCGACTTCACCGAATATGTAGATGCTACGCGTAAACAAATGCCCATCAAGAGGCATAGCCTTCCTATCGGCACACAAGAGCTTGCGTTTGTGATGGCCAAGCAAACCGATTGGGACAAACTGTGGAATGAATTCTTAACTCCTGAATTCCGAAAGAGCGAGAAGTACAAAAAAATGATTGCCAATAATCTTGGCGGAGTTTATTTGAGTTTGTTGAAGTGAAACTATTTAGCCTGATAACATACGGCATATAGAAAATCAAATCCTATGCGTTATATGTTCTATTCGGTTAAAATTCATCAAGCTCGCGTGTCTCGATTAACAGCTTAGAAAATAATTTTTTTTAAAATGTATGAAAGTGTTTTTGAAGATTACGATCGGGCTGTTTATAACACTTGGACTAACACTCAGCTGGCTATTTTATGATCACACGATCACAAACTTTGATAGACCCTGGTTTCTATCTGATAAGGAAGAAACGATTGTAGTAGCCTATGTGAATTTCGGGTGCAATACAGCAAAATTTGTTGAAATTAATTCGTTCAAAACAAATCCAATTACAGAGCCGAACGATGACGATTACTTTTTTATAGAGCCATCTAGAACAGACATAGATTGGGATAGGAATTACTTCAATAAGAACGCATCAGCTCGTATCAGACTTACTGGACAATTCTATTTAGATAAAGGAATATCAACTGAATTTAAACTTGGAAGTATTGAAGACAAACCTTCACACGCCAAAGTTTTCCTTTATGACAAATTAGAATATCTATCAAAATAATTTACTTCCCATAAATCTCATTCAAAATTCCCGCCAATCGGATGCCTGCTTGAATCAATCTTAGTTTTACCGTATCAAAGTTTTTGTAAGAATATTTATAACCCAAATTTCCATCACCAATGGCATACACTTGCTTGCGATAACTCATTGACTCACCAGCCCAGTCCAGCACATTTTGCTTTTGCCATTTCGCAACGGTAACGGCATCGGGTTCATCAATAAAGGTAACGAGCTCGGTATAGCTAAGCTTTGAATCTTCAATCATATCTGAATCCCAAACCCTGTGCAGGTTACTATCTGTACGAAACCATTTTACCCGAATTTTATTTCCGCCTTGGTCATCGCAACAGCCCACGTGCAGCGGCATGTGAATGTCTCCAACCAAATGAGTCAATATCTTTATCGCTTCGATTTCTTTATCACGCGAAAGTTTTCCTAACTTCAATTCTGCAATCATGCGCTCTATGATAGCGATCGCATCGCCTTTCGGATTCTTTGGTGAATCTTTATAGGTCTTCCCGGTTTCAATTGTTACCCAATGCCAATCGCTCATGTCTTCGTGAGTAGAGTCAGAGCGAATCTCATCCATCCACGTACTTATATACGCCAGCGAGTGTGAACCAAATAACATCTTTAATTTCTTTTTTGCTTTTGCATTGAGGTGCTTTTCTGCAATCAAGCCAACAGTGCGATGACCCGTGGGGCCCCACGCAAACGTGTTTCCAACTAAAGCAAATACGAAGACTAAAATACCAAGCTTTTTCATTAGCAATTCATATGATTTCAATCGCGAATATCCAAAGTTTCCTCCGATTAAAAACTTAATTACATTATTTTAAGTTTAAATTTGAGTAGGCACTTTTTATGAAAACGACCAAACTCAGCGCGCTGTTGGTTGCCAATCAGTTGGACCTGAAAGGCATCAAAACGTATCTTGATTTAAAACCGCTAGCCGACTCCTCATCGGAATTGTTTTACAGCTTTGGCGAAGACCGATACCAATATTATTTTAATTACGGTGTAATCGTATTTTCAGGGCTCTCTGATGAAGAAATAAAATTTGCACTTCGGGCGATTCAGCCTTATCAAAAAAACCCGTTGCCGCAGTCACTTCGTGATGACCATGAGATTCTCATTCAAGAAGGCGAAATGAACTTTGATTTTGACAAACTGATTGTAGAGCGGCTCGATGCTAAAGT
>CAZNCO010000350.1:0-5462 GCA_964571345.1 uncultured Ohtaekwangia sp. | reverse complement strand
AGGATGGGGAAATGTTGGTGCTGCAGCAGGCTTCTATCTTTCTCAAATGGGTGTAAAGATTGTAGGCATTCTCACGCGCGAAGGCGGGCTTATCAACCAGAAGGGTTTTACGCATGAGGAAATTTGTAAACTTGTAACAGACCGAAAAGGCAACATGCTGGTAAGCGATGATTTGCTTCCATTCGAAATTGTAAATGCTAAGATCTGGGATTTAAACTTCGAGATATTCATACCTGCTGCCGCTTCGCGCCTCACGACCAAAGATCAGGTTGACAAAATGATTTCTTCAGGAGTGGAAGTGTTTTCGTGCGGTGCCAATGTGCCTTTTGCTGATCCGGAAATATTCTTTGGCCCCACCGGCCTCGATGCTGACGAGAAGATTTCAATCATCCCTGATTTTATTGCCAACTGTGGAATGGCGAGGGTATTTGCCTATTTTATGGAAAGCGAAGTTTCAATGGATGACGTGTCTATTTTCAGTGACATTTCCAATACTATTTTAAAAGCATTGGAAAAAACTCACAAGGTCAATCCTTCAAAGACAAGAATTGCGCAATCTTCTTTTCAGATTGCGCTAAAGGAATTGGTTGGCTGAAGATAGATTGCACTTCATTTGAGCTTAATCTGGCTTTAATCGGTAGCTAAAATATTTTACCTTTAAAGAAAAAATTGCATGAAGCTTCTTTATTCCTTGTTGTTCCTTTTGGCTTTTCTATCTTCGATTGCGCAAGAAATTAGTCCGCGTTACGAATTAGTAAAAATGAGCGATGCGGTGAATACCCGATATAACGAGGTTTCTCCCGTCATTTCGCCCGATGGCAAAAGCCTTTACTTTTTTGTAAGCAATCATCCTGAGAACAACTATGGAAAAGAAAACAGCCAGGACATTTGGGTTTCCACTTTAGATGACAAGGGGCAATGGACCAAGGCAAAGCACCTCGGTTCTCCATTTAATCAAAATCGATTCAACCAGGTATTCAGCTTTCTGCCAGATGGCTCACTTCTTATTCGGGGAGGAAGTGGCAAAAATTCAAAGGGGCTTTCCATTGCTACGCTCTCGGGTGGACATTCCGATTTAAGTATTACAGGATTTGACGATATGGACAAGGGGATTTTCTATGGTGCAACCATTTCTTCCGATGGTCGACAGGTTATTCTCTACTTCTCTGAAAAGGCAAATGATAAATTCAGCGACCTATACCTCAGCAGTAAGCAACCGGATGGGCATTTTAGCAAGCCTGTGAAATTAAAAATCAGTTCTCCTGCGGATGACTTTGCACCGTTTTTAGCGCCAGATCAGAAGACGCTATATTTCGCAAGTAACCGCTTTACTAAAGAAAGAGTGGGCGGAGTTGACGTATATAGAACAACACGCCTTGACGATACATGGCAAAATTGGAGCGAACCGGTTAATTTGGGTAGAGCCATCAACACACCTTCTGATGATGCCTACTTTTCAATAGATTCAAAAGGAAATATTTTCACAGCACGTTCTGGCGCGAAAGTAGATGGTGGAAATTTTGACCTGTTGATTTTAAAACCACGTAACATTAGTATTCTTTTGACAGGAACTACATTTAATCAAAAGAACCAACAACCTGTGTCAGCTGCCTTAGAGATAAAAATGAAAGAAGGTAAGCCTGTCAATTTGAAATCAAGTGCGAATGGAAAATTTGAAACGAAACTTCCCGAGGTTGACGGATACGCCATCAGCGCGGCTGCTGCGGGATTCCTTCCCTTCTCAGAAAGCTATAAGGTACCAAGGCTAAACCGAGATACAACCCTTCATGTAGATATCCCGCTCGTGCCCGTTCTAAAGCAAATCACGCTTTCTGGTGACATCACAGATAAAAAGACAAGCGCAAAAGTTGCAAACGCAAAACTTACAATTGTACAAAAAGGAACACCGTTCAATTCAACGCTTGAATCCACCGGAAGCTACAAGCAAGATATTCCTGGGCTTGGATGGTATGTTTTAACAGCAACAGCTGAAGGTTATTTAAATACCACAGATAGCATTCAAGCTGTCGATGAAAATCAAATTGCTTTGATCAAAAACCTTGTAATGACGCCTATTGAAGTTGGTCTTACTGTAAGGTTAAAAAATATCTACTTTGATTTTGACAAAACAACTTTGAAAGAAGAATCCTTCGTTGAACTCAACAAAGTGGTTGACTTCCTAAATCAAAATCCGCGCATCTCCATTGAAATCTCCGGACATACCGATAGCAAAGGTTCCGATGAATACAATTTGAACTTGTCGCAAGGCCGCTCACAATCGGTGGTCGATTATTTGATCGGTCAAGGAATCAATGCGTCACGCCTGCAAGCGCATGGATATGGCGAAACCAAACCTATTGATACCAACGATACAGACGATGGCCGCGCGAATAACAGGCGCGTTGAATTTACTGTTCTAAAAATGTAATAGCTACTTTAGGGAATGATCGTTAAGGGAACTTCTATCTTTTCAAGGAGTTCCTGAAAAACCTCTTTTTTCTGAAGGACAAACTTTTTGGGAATAGCGGCAAACAAGATATTTTTTTTGCGAGCATGCTCTTCGATACGATCGTGAATAAACCCGACTTCTGAAAAGAAATCATAGTTAACATCAGCATTCTTCAGCACATCTACTGCAATCTTTTCAAATTCGACCGCAGCCTGCCTCTCAAGGTTTCGCTTGGATTGAACTGCGTCTTCTCTTTTTCCGGCCACATCCAAGCGATACGAGTAGATAAAAGTGAGATGCGCTCCTAACTTTTTAGCCATGGCAGCGGCCCATTTCATCTCCTTACCCGATGATTCAGAAAAATCTACCAGATATAGAATGATTGGTACTGCTCCGTTTTCTCTTGAGACGTCCACGATTAAAATATGCTAGTCTTGTGGCACAAAGATGTTAGTATGCCATTGCTGAGCGAACAGATTTAGTCACTAAAAAATATGATTTTAATCATATTTTTTAGTTTGCTAAATTGCTCCATGCCAGAGCCATTTGAACTATCATTAGTTTCCAACGAGGCCTTCCAGGAAATATTCCAAAGTATGACCGAGGGTATTGTTGCCATTAGCAAAGAGGGTAATATCCTGGTCGTTAATCGGATAGCAGAAGAAATGTTCGGGTATGACAGAAACGAACTGAACGGAAAGAACCTGGAAATTTTACTCCCCGCGCGCTACCGGGAAGGTCACTTGAAACACCGTCTAAGCTTCAACCAAAATCCTTCTCCGAGAAAAATGGGGTTGGGAAGAGACTTGACGGCACTCCGAAAAGACGGAAAAGAATTCCCGGTAGAAATAAGTTTAAGTTCCTCAGCGGCAAATGGAAATTTTATCGGTATTGCCTTTATCAGCGATATTTCGTGGCGAAAAAAGGCCGAAGAGGCATTGAAACAAAGTGAAGAGCAACTAATCATTTACGCATCTGAGCTGGAGAAAAAAGTGCAGGCGCGCACTGAGGATCTAAACCGCACGATCGAAAAGCTCGAACAGGAGGTTACGGAACGTAAGAAAGCCGAGGCGGAAGTTCGGAAATCACTGGAAAAAGAAAGAGAACTTAATGAGTTAAAATCCAAATTCGTTTCTATCGCTTCTCATGAATTTCGAACTCCGCTCAGTACGGTGCTAAGCTCTATTTCCCTGATCAAGCAATACATAGAAAAGGAAGATTTCGACAAAATCGACAAACACATCCAGCGCGTAAAATCTTCGGTCAATCACCTCACCTTCATCCTCAATGATTTTCTGTCGCTTGGAAAACTAGAGGAAGGAAAAGTAGACGCCATCAGGGAATCGGTCAATCTGAAAAAGCTTTTCACAGAAATTCACGAAGAGATTCGATTGTTATTGCGGGATGGACAAGAAATTAAAATCACTTTTGAAACTGAACCTGAAAATATCTTTACAGATGAACGTATACTTCGCAATATCCTTTTTAATTTAATCTCCAACGCAAGTAAGTATTCAGAGAAAGGCAAAAAGATATTTGTTAATACTCGGGTTATTTCCAATCAACTTGAAATCAGCGTGCGTGATGAAGGAATCGGAATTCCCGAGGCCGACCAAAAATATTTATTTGAGCGATTCTTCCGCGCGAGCAATGTTTCAAACATACAGGGCACAGGTTTGGGTTTGAATATTGTAAAACGATATGTAGACTTGCTAGGTGGAGAGATCCATTTTTCGAGCGAGTCTGGAAAAGGAAGCACTTTTGTACTAAAGATACCAATTTAAAATATGAAAAAAATACTTCTGATTGAAGACAACCCTGATATCAGGGAAAACACAAGCGAGATTCTTTCTCTGGCTAATTATGATGTGATCGCTGCTGAAAATGGGAAAGTCGGTGTCTTAATGGCGCAAGAACAAATGCCTGACCTGATAATCTGCGACATTATGATGCCAGAGCTAGATGGCTACGGAGTGTTGCATGTCTTAAGTCAGAAAAAAGAAACGGCACAGATTCCTTTTATCTTTCTTACAGCAAAAACTGAAAAAACAGATTTACGAAAAGGAATGGAGCTTGGTGCAGATGATTATCTAACAAAACCATTTGATGATTCTGAGCTTTTGAATGCTGTGGCCATTCGGTTACGAAAACATGAATTCTTATTTAAAGACTATCCCCTTAATGCAGACGGTTTTGAATCCTTTATCAAAGACGCACAAGGTGTTCTTAACCTTGCAGAGTTTAATAAAGACAGAAAAGTTAAAGCCTTTAAGAAGAAGAATGAAATTTATTCGGAAGGAGACGCTCCTCTCTACGTTTACTATATAAAATCAGGAAGTGTAAAGTCTTACAAATCCAACGCAGATGGAAAAGAATTAATCATCAGTCTTTACAAAGAAAATGATTTCTTCGGCTTCGAACCGGTCTTGGAGAATGCGCATTATTCAGAATCTGTCGCTACACTCGAAGATTCTGAAATCACGCTAATTCCACGGCACGACTTTCTTGCGTTGCTATTCAACCAAAAAGAGATCTCTGCAAGTTTTATCAGCTTGTTGTGTAAAAAGGTAGTTGAAAAAGAAAAACAACTGCTGAACCTGGCCTACAACTCTGTGCGCCAAAGAACAGCCGAAGCGCTGCTCAAAGTGTTTCAATTAAATAATCAGGATACCAAGATCTACATCTCACGTGACGACCTCGCCAAAATGGTGGGTACTGCACCGGAATCAGTAATACGAGCTGTTTCTGATTTCAAAGAAGAAGGCCTTATCGAAATTGAAAATGGGAAAATCAAAGTCATGAGCCCCACGCGCCTCGAGAAAGTCGTGCGCTGGAATGTAGCAATCTAAGCCACGTCTCATCATATATTGATTCAATGGAGAATCATCTCATTTGATTGCATCTTATATTTAAGATGTAATAGGCATTTGGTTAATTCTTTTACATGAGAAAAATCATTTAACTTTTTCGTCAGAAGTTGATCATCATTTCCATGATCCTTTTGGCACTTGGG
>CAZNCO010000349.1:0-5478 GCA_964571345.1 uncultured Ohtaekwangia sp. | reverse complement strand
AGGCAGAGATGCTCCCCAAACACATCACGATATTCCTTCAGAACATTTTTGAATGTGAGCTCGAAATCAAAGGACGCATTGAGAGTTGTTGGAGGTAACGCAATAAATTTTGTTCCCGTAGCATGAGCATAGACATCTCTCTTGTACAAATGACACTTGCCCTTTTCTGCACGCAGATTTCCGAGTGTGAGCAATGCCGAAATGTTTGCGTAGCCTTTTATATCCGTTGGAAAAGCCAGGAGACTTGGCCCATCCTGCAAGTCGAGTCGGCAAGATGGAATGATTCTGATCCCTGCTTTCTTAGCTGCTACATGCCCACGCACAATTCCGGCAAACGTATTCCGATCGGTAATGCCAATCGCTTTATAACCATATAAGGCAGCCTGCTCTACCAATTCTTCGGGGTGAGAAGCACCCCTGAGAAAACTGAAGTTTGTTGTGACTTGTAATTCTGTGTAGCTCACGCTTAAAATTTTGTTTCTATCCTCTACCATTCTATTCTAGGCAAAGAATCCATGAATAAACCATTGATAGGTTTTCTCATTATAATGCCCTAGCCGGAAAAGCCAATAGCGGTGGCCATCTTCATCTTCAACCCGGTAATAATCGCGATGCTCTCCTTGTTGTATCCACCATTCCTGTTCGATACGTTCAGGGCCATCTGCTTTTATTATTTTGTGCAACTTTCCGTTATAGCGGAACAACATTGGTGGATAATCAGGAATAGGCGCAGTAACTTCAATCTTTTCAGGCTGTGGTAAAAGCCGCAAAGGCCTAAGCTTATCTTTGGGCCAGATGGATGTTGCACTTTCTTGCAGTGAGGCGGCAAGTTTTATTGAACGCTCAGGCCAATAGTGCTCCTCAGGTAAATAACGATGAACAGACTGCACTCCTACTTTTCCGGCTATGCGATCAATCAATTCAGACAACCGCACATCTTCCAATCCTCCGGCTCCATCCCACATCTGCTCTTGTTGGGGTAGATGATCTTCAACTTTCGCTGCCTCGAGAGCAAAAAGCTCAATGCCAAGGCCAGGCTCAATCGTAGGAAGTTTGAGTTCAAATAATTTGAAAAGATGCTGCACATGATGCGATGGCCGGCCAGTGCCAATCTCCACTTGTTCTGTTTTGCCATCTACCCGATAACATTTCAGTACAGCCAGGCGCAGTCCTTTTTGTTCCTGTTTCAGTCGGACACAAACTTTTTCGAGTAGCTGCTTCAAAGCAATCTCTATTCCGGTTGCTGTTACAATCGGATCGAGACATGCCAATCGCTCCTGATAAGGTTCAACCGGGCACACCGGTTCAATCATTTCTATTTCGTGGCCTTGTGCACGATCCAGTTGCTGAAGGAAGTTCTGACCAAAGCGCCTTCTCAGCGAAGCTCGTGGCATTCTGATAAATTGGTGGATCTGATGCAGGCCAAGTTTATGAAGTCGCTCAATCGTTTCTGCTTCCAAGCGAAGCGCTTCCGGAGGTAAGTGCATCAAAGCCTCTGCATGCAAGCCAACCGGAATAACTTCTTTGATTCCGAAATGTGCTATAGCCCATGCAGCACCAATGGTATCGGCCATTGCCACACGAACATCATAGCCTCTTGCACTCAGTTTTTTTGCAATTTCATGTGTATAAGGAGAATCACCACCCCAGAGATGAGAACAACCTGTGGCATCGAGTATAAGTCCATCGGTTGAATCCACAGCAACAACCGGTGTGAAACGAATACACCATTCCGCAAGACGATATAGCAATTTCTCTGCGACCTCTGGCTTATCCTCCAACACTTCCAAATCCGGAAGAAGAGCTCTCGCATCAGCAAGTGCCATCCCGTTGCGGATACCTTGGCGCTCAGCTACTGCATTCGTTGCTGTAATCACCATGCGCCCATGCGCAGGCGACTTCAGAACAAACGAAAGCTTTTTTAAATGAGGTTGGCGGATAGAGAACCAATCCGTACGAAGATGCCGGAACCAGATGGAGACAAAACGTTGTGCCATCTCATCCTGCCTTCCTTTGGTGAACGATCGATATGGGTGGCAAAGAAGAGATGGGTTCAAATTTTCCATTCGCCCATTGAATGTGCCACGTGCCAGGATTTCCATTTCGCACACGCAGCAACTCCACTTTCCAGGCAGGCAACCCAATGCCAGGCAATTCTTCGATGGGTGCGCTGGGCAGTGATGTAATCTTCCATCGCGAAACGCATGCCGTTGTATTCAGCTGGCGGTAGTTATTACGGAGAATAAAACCTGTTACCATACTTTGTTCTACTGCCAATTGCAATCGCCTTGATTCAGTAAAACTGATTTCGCGGATTTCACACACTACGGCTGAGAGAGCGCTGCATTTCAATGCCTCTTCCATTGCCCAGAGCACTTCCTTTTCTTTTTTTACATCAATGAAAACGAAATGATCCGGAGCAACACTAAAATTTTTTAAAGCCGGAGGAAAGAGTGTGCGTGATGTGCTGATCCAAAGCACCGCTCCTTGATCCCGCATGAGCGAAGAAATCATTCCAACTAAAAAGCCACACGAGGAAGCAGCATCTTCTGTTTGTGCAGACATGAATTCATGCACTGCCCCTACTGGAAATTGAGAGCCGGGAAAAGCACTGCTGATAGGGCCAAGAAAACCATCTAAAAGAGTATTGGTTGTTGACGACTTAAACCCCTGAAGGCGTATTATCTCCGATTGCAATCCTGCGATGATTTCTGTTTTTCTTGCGGTAAGCATACCGTGGAATAGGAAGCAAAATTACTTAATGCTAATTTATTTAGTATTATAAATACTAATATTTTTAGTTTTAAACGCACTAATTAAAAGCAATTCTGTATTTTTAGGACCGTTTAGCCAGTTTTGGAATTGCGAAAAGCCTATGGTTCATTTATCAAAATCAGATGCCCGGAAAGTGATCTTACATGCGGCAGGGCTGGCTAAGCCAGGGCAATTTGGCAAAGGCAAAGAGGCTGTTTATAAGCTCATCGAACACCTTGGCTTCATTCAGATAGATACCAACTATGTAGTAGAACGTGCACATCATCACGCCATTGCAGCACGAGTTCCAAACTACAAAATGGAATGGGTTGACCAGCTTCAGGCGGATGGAAAGATTTTTGAATTCTGGACATATGCTACCGGCTACATTCCAATGAAGGATTTCCGTTTTTCACTTCCGGTGAAAGCCAGTTTCCTGGAAAGAAGAAAACCTCTTACCAATGCAGAAGCAAATTTGATGAGACAGGAGCTCGACCGGATTGGGCGCGAAGGTCCGCTGATGGCACGTGACTTTGAGAATGACCGTGTCACAAAAAGCACTGGCTGGTGGGATTGGCGTCCGTCAAAACTTGCGCTTGAAAGATTACACCTGGAAGGAAAACTCGTTACCATGAGAAAGGAGAATTTCCAAAAAGTGTACGACTTGCCTGAAAATATTCTTCCGCGAGATGTAGACACCACTTTTCCCTCTGATGAGGAATATTCAAGGCATGTGATCAGGCGCTCGATGAAAGCATTGGGTATCGCTTACCTGAAAGAGATTGTATTCAGCACACGATTCGTGAAAAATTCGGTGAAGACAGAGATCAACAAAATGATAGACTCAGGCGAAGTAGTTGAAGTAAAGATAGACGGACTGAAAACTTCTCCCCTTTTTATGTTAGCTGATTATGCAAAAAAGAAAATCACCTTATCAGGAGACGCATTCATTCTCTCCCCTTTTGATATTCTTAACGTATACAGGCATCGCTTAAGAGACTTCTTTGACTTTGATTACCAGGTTGAATGTTTTGTACCGAAACCAAAGCGTAAGTATGGATATTTTTCCTTACCGGTTTTAGTAGGTGATACTTTCGTGGCAAGGATGGATTCGAAGGCCGATCGAAAGCACCAGGTGTTAATCATTCACAACCTTCACTTCGAGCCGATTAAATTATCGAAACAGATGGTTGATAAAGTGTATAATGCGATTAAGGCTTTTGCTAAATTGAACCAGTGCAATAAAATTGCTCTTGAGAAATCGAATGATAAAACGCTATTGAAGCAATTTAAGAAAATGCTGACTGACTTTTAATTTTAACTATTGGAAACATACTTTCTGAAAATTGTTCCCAATTCGGTTAAAAGTAAGTTATGACTTGCATTAACCTCCAGCGTTTTTACTTCCTTCATGTGAGTGATCAAAGAGGAATAATGAGACAAATCAAGGGGTGAATTCTTGAGCTCTGCCAGGTCTCTCAACAAAAATGCCTTCTTCACTGCGCTAATAGTGTTTGTATTGAAATGCTGTTCAAGGAAATTAATCAATATAGGCTCTTTCCTCAACTCATCAATCTGCTGATCTCGCGTTGCTTTAATGTGCAAAATGATTTGCTCAATAGAAATCTCCTGAGTACGAAGTCCTGTAATGTTTGATGGCATGCAGTGGGTTTCGAAAATTAAAGATAGCGAATTGAGCTCTTACTAAGATACAAATAAATTATTCAACAGAAACATTATTACTTACTCATTGAATATGAATGTCTTATTTTTCAACAAAAAAATAATAGAGATTCGTTTCGTGCGGTCAAGACTTAATTGAGCTCAAGTCGTCTGCAACGGTAAGCAAATTATTATTGAATACTTATTTATAAGTTCGCCTGAATGAATCAGGGGTTTGCCCGGTATGTTTTTTAAAGAAACGAATGAAATAGGAAGCATCTTCATAGCCAAGTTGATAAGCTATCTGACTAACTTGATTAGACGTTGCTAATAAATGTCGTTTTGCTTCAAGAAGAATATATTCAGTAATCAATTCTGAACAAGTTTTATCGAGCAACGACTTAGTGATGGCATTCAATTGATAAACCGAGAGATTTAACTTGTCTGAATAATAAGATACTTGTTTATATTCAGCAATGCCAGATTCTAAAAGCTCCACAAATTCTTCAAGGCGTTCTTGAGAATAAGAATTATTCGATTTAGTGTTGTGATTTTGATTCTTACGATTGCGAACAAGCTCGATAAAGAATATAGTAAGATTTGCTTTAATGACATCCTGATAGTTTTCCTGCCTGAGGGTGTACTCCTGAAAGATGGAGTTCAGTATAGGCCGCAATTTCTTGAAGTCACTACTAGTAAGCTGGCAGTGATTTTTAGAGCTTACCTTTCTTACCAGTTGATGAGATACCTTGTCCCGCGGATAAAAGAAATCCATTTTAAACTCCAATATGAATCCTGTGGTTCCGGCTTTCAAGGTAAGTTGATGTACCTGCCCTGGCCGCAGAATGAAGACAGAATGATCCTCAACATGGTAAGGAATAAAATCGATCTCATGATTTCCTCGTCCCTTTTCTAAAACCAGGAAAAAAAAATAGTCATGCCGGTGAAGCTCCTGGGTCATGTCATGCCCGGCTAGCAAGTCGCTAACGTTCCGTATGCGAAAGTTGTCGGCAACATTAGGTTCTTGGGGAGTTACCTGAATCTGCCTGACCGGAATTTTTC
>CAZNCO010000348.1:0-5486 GCA_964571345.1 uncultured Ohtaekwangia sp. | reverse complement strand
CCCTTGATACCTTGTATCCCTCCTCGATGAGCCGGCCGCTTTTCCATGCACGAATAAAATGCATCAATGATCCTTCGTATACCTTCAGACTTTCCCTTTCCCATTTTCGCTCCTCTCTTGCACTTTTAGCGGGCAAATTTTCAAACACCGGAAATCCGTAGAGGTTTAATAAACCCGGACCAAAGCGGTATTCAAAATATTCAAGGTAGTAAAGCACTCGATAACCTGTAGACTGATTAACAACCTGGATGGGTTTCTTTGCGTGCGCCACCAGCGTTGAAGTCTGTTTATCGAAATACAAATGAATATCATGCGGATTTTGAATCATCACCTTGCTGGCGTGATCAGAGCGGCCTAGAAAATGCCGCTTAAATTCCTCATAGTTCTGTTTCAAACCAGAGGTATCCTCTTTTACAAGAACTTCACTCAATTGAACAGGATCGGCCTCAAATTGAAAGTCAAGAGTTAACTGAACTTGACTTGTAAATTCCAGCGATTGTTGGTTTCTCTTGTATCCAACTAATGAAACAATCAAATCATGCCGGGTTGAAAACCAGAAATAGTATACAACCCATTTGTACTTGTGCTTGTCCCTATCGTAGTACCCACAAAGAAAACATTTACAAAGGGCAACGGCTCACCCGTAACACCGTCTGTTATTTTCCCGGAGATTTTATTCTGTCCGAAAATTGAAATGCTTTGAAATACGGCAGCACAAATCAGAGCAGTTCTCAGGCAAATAATAAATTTCTTTTTGGTACGATTGCTACTCTCATCTTTAGAAAAACTTGGGATACGGAGAAGATGATCCAATCCAAATTTTCTGTGCAGAGGAGGACAAATAGTACGCAGAAGACGAAATGGTCCTTTCATCTCATTCCATTTTAATTACCTCAACCGGGTTCATCCGCCCGGATTTCCAGGCAGAATAACTTGCCGCGAAAGTCACCACGATTAGCGAGCCGATGGCTACCAGAATAAATGGTAAATAACTCAGCTCTACTCGATACGCAAAGGTTGTTAACCACTCTCCAATAAGAAAGAATGCAGTTGGTAGAGCGACAGCACATGCAATGAGTGCCAGCCGCAAAAAGTAATTTATGTGCAATAATGAAATTTGAGCCACTGACGCACCTAACACTTTGCGAATGCCAAACTCTTTCATTCGCTTTACGGACATGTACATGGCCATTGAGAAAATTCCTAACAAAGAAATAAAACCGATGACTAAAGTACCAAATTGAAGATAGGCAAATGCCTTTGCTTCTTTCTCGTGACTTCTGTCATATAATTGATCTACATGCCACCAGTTTAAAGGATAGCCCGGCATGACGTTCTTATACTTGTCTTCCATGGATTTTATGACAGCCTTAGCATCGCCTGTGTAACGCACGTAGATGGCAACATCAGGGTGCTCATTCGTCCACGGCAGTCGCATTACAAGAGGTTTCACTTTGTCATACAGCGGACTAATGTTTATGTCAGCTGCCACGCCAACAACGGTTCCATCCCATTTACCTTTTTCTTCCGGATGCGTGTAGATGCGCTTGCCCAAAGGGTCCTTCCATCCCAATTCTTTCACAGCAGATTCATTCACGATAAAAGCAGCTCCGCTGTCAGAGGGGATGATCGCATTGAAGGTCCGTCCCTGAAGAAGTTTTATACCGAGCGTAGAAAACAATTCATCATCTGAGAAAACTTCATACAATTCAACATGTTTCATCTCTTGTTTCCCTTCTTGCTCCACAAAGTACCAGTCTTTCCAATATCCACCGCTTATGATAAACGAACTATTGGAAACATGCGTGACTCCGGCAATTTGCTTAAGCTCTTGCTTAAATGTTTGCATGTTCTTCACGGTGAATTCCCACGGCATGTTCATCATCAATAAATTTTTCTTATCAAACCCAAGGTCTTTGTTATGAATAAAACTGATTTGCTTTCCCACCATCACCGCGCAGCAGATGCAAATTGCTGAAATTGTAAATTGGGCAAACAGCAAAACCTCGCTGAGGGAAGAATTGTATCCGCTGCCCTTCGACTTTAAGTTTTGAATGACGCCTGATGTAGCAAACATTTTTGCAGGAAAATAGGATGAGAAGAAAAGCAAAACAACCAAACCCGAGAATGCCACAGTCAACACCAAGGGATTCACGAGCATTTCAAAACGCAAATCTCTATCCAGCAACTCGATGATTTTAGGAAATGCGAGGTAGAGAATGCCAAGCCCCAATGCCAATGCGATGAAACTAAACAGGAATGTTTCAATCGTTACTTGCATGATCAGTTGATATTTGCGTGCACCTAACACTTTGCGCACACCCGTCTCCCTCGCACGGCTACTGAAGTCAGCAATGGAGAGATTTACATAATTAATACCAGCAACAATCAACAGCGAGACTCCAAGAACAGAGAAAGCATACACATAAACAGCACTGCCTTTGGCCGCAAATTCAGCTTTATACTCCGGATCGAGATAAATATGACTAATCGGTTGAAAGAAAAGCTTGAAGCCCATTTCCTGACGCTCTGACTTTTTGATGAACCTGTCCAGTATCGATTCTATTTTAGAATTTAGTTCTTCCGTCTCTGGTTTTCTGAGCCGAACAAAAAGTGTGGATGCGCGATCGATATACTCAACAGGTGATACAATGCTATTGACGGTAAGAGCAGATTCGGTTTGATTTAATATGGCTGCCTCAAAACCAAAACTCGTATGAATTGGATCTTCAATAACTGCGGAAACCTGGTACACCTTCTTTTCATTATTAATGGTTATCAGTTTTCCTTGCACACTTTCCGAACCAAACAATTTCTCAGCTATTGACTTGGTGAGCACAATTCCATTAGGAACTTTCAAAGCATCTGAAGTTCCTTCGATAAAATTGAAATTCAGAATCGTGAAGAGTGTGCTATCTGCTTCAATCAACCCGCCACAGGGAACACCTTTGCCTTCATATCTGAGATAAGAACCATTGGCGTAGCGAGTTCGGGCAAAAGATTCTACTTCGGGAATATATTGCTTAAGCAAGGGACCAATCGGAAGGGGGACGATGGCATATTTCTCCAACTGATCATTTTCTTTTCGCTCGGAATTGACGCGGTAGATATTTTGATACTCATCATGATGTGTATCATACGCTATTTGATACGACACATAAATAGCAATGGAAAGAAAACTAAAAATCGCGAGTGTGAGTCCACCCAGCTTAAAACCAAAATTTACTTTGCTCTTTTTGATGTGCCGTATGCTAGTGACGAAATAATTGTGAATCATGATGAGTTGTTTTTCTTTGAATACGCGTTTATTTCTGAGAACAATTCCAGGTCGAAAAAACCTTACCACATTCCAAATCAATCTTCTCCTTGCCTTTCTTTCGCCTAGCAACTTTACGTCTCGATCAAACTTTTGAAGCAAATCGCCTTCAATCTCTTCCAGCATATGTCGTGGGCAGAAGAGACGGAGAAGTTTGAATGGCATCCAGTTGTTATTACTCATTCTTCAATGAATCGATTGGATTTTTAATAATAGCCTTCAAAGTCTGACCTAGTACCATCGTCATCGCAAAAAATACTACGATCACTATCGGAAGAATAAAGTACCGGGCATGCAGTTCAATCTTAATGGCAAATCCATTCAACCATTCTTTTATGCCGAAGTAAGCCAACGGAATGGAGATCAAAGACGCCATCGCGATCAGAAATAAATACTCGCGCGACAAAGTCATGACAAGATGAACAAATGGCGCACCCAAAACTTTCCGAATGCTTATTTCCTTCAGACGTGAGTTAATGGAAAATAATGATAACCCAAACAGCCCCAGACCGGAAATGGCGAACGCCAGCAGACAAAATAAATTGAACAACCGGGCCACACGTTCATCATCATTATATTGTTGATTGAAACGATCCTCTAACAAAAAATAATCAAAGGCATTGTTGGGGAAGAATGACTGCCAAGCTTGTTTTATTTGAGCTACCGTTTCAGGAATGTTTTTGTCAGCTCCTTCCGTGAGTTTCAGTGTCATAGATGGCCCCATGTTGGCTACATACATCATGGGTTGAATTGCTTTTTTTAATGACTCCGTATGAAACTCTTCGATCACTCCCACTATTAAGCATTTGCTTGCGTCACTGCGCAGTCCCCAATAGATAAACTGACCAAGTGCTTCCTCTATATTTTTATAACCGAGGGCTTCCACTCCTTTTCGATTTATTATAACAGGTTCTAGTTTATCCCCGAAACGTCTGCCGGGAAAATCTTTAGTAGAGAAGTCGCGGCCAGCCAATAGTTTAAGTCCGTAGGTTTTAATAAAATCAGGATCGATCAGATTGATTCCGAAACCGACCGCACTACCGTCCAATGATTTCATAATGTCGCCTCCCCAGCCAGTACCCATCATGTTGCCCGGTACATCTGTTGAGGTAGTTACAGCGTGAATGACAGCTTTTGATTTAAGTTGATCTTTAAAACCAGAAAGCTTTTGAAGATAGGTAGAATCTACGTTGGCCGGTGCAGTGAGCACAATAGAGCGCTTTATGTCGATGCCGAGAGCTTGCTCTCGTAAGAAAGTAAACTGCTGCTGAAAGATCAGGACCACAATAGCTAAAACTACTGTGCACGAAAACTGAAAAAACAGAATTGCTTTCCGCACGGAAAAACCATTTCGAGGAGCTTGCCATTTTCCTTTTAAAACTTTCACGGGATTTAACATTGCAAAAAAATGGGCTGGAAAGAATCCCGAAGTGAATATTCCGATGATGAATACACCAACAGTCAGCGCAATCACATCGCTATCTACTAAACTGAAAATTGAAAATGTGGATAGGTGAGGTAGCCCGATCCAACGATAAAAGATTGGTGCTACCAGATTGAAAAGGATTATCGCGAGAATAAAACTCACCGCATTCAATACAAAAGCCTCTGTTAGAAATTGAGCCCCTATTGCATTTCGGGATGCTCCGGTTACTTTTCGTATTCCAACTTCTTTTGCCCGAATGATGGATCGCGATGTGGTAAGGTTAAGATAGTTTAGCCAGGCCATGATCAACACGATCACTCCTATTACAATTAAAAAATAGACAGCAGTAGCACCTCCCCGAGTTTTTGGTTGGTCTTGCAAATCACTATGAAGGTGGATAGCGTCAATTTGTTCAAGTACAAACTGAGTTTCCTGGTTGTTCGACTTTGGTAGGTTCTGAGAAACCAATTCATTCATCCGCTGTGCAAAACGTTCAGTGTTTGTTTGTGGCAAAAGTTGAATGTACGTGGTGGCATCAAGGGGATCGGGCAATGAGTTTAGGGAAGCAAGGATATTAATATCAAGATGAGAGTTGATTGGAAAATCCTCCATAACACCTGTAACAATATAGTCGTGTGTTTGAAAACTTCCATGAAGCTTCAAGGTTTTACCAATGGGATCTTCACCACCGAAATATTTCCTTGCTGCTGAGGATGACAGCACAATGGAAAAAGGCCTTTGTAG
>CAZNCO010000347.1:0-5507 GCA_964571345.1 uncultured Ohtaekwangia sp. | reverse complement strand
TACTATTGCTCTAAGCATGCCGAAGGCGTTAAAAAATATGCTGAACCCTGTGATTGCACCGTGGGTGGAATGCACTTGTTGAACGAGCAGCCAGAGAAAAATATTGGGAATTGAGATGCAAAGTTGCACGCTCCTCCTCCAATGCCCATCATTAAAGATAAAAGTAATGCAGGAGAATACTATTGTCCTATGCTTTGCGAGGGCGACAAAAAATATCCAAAGCCAGGCAATTGTCCGGTGTGCGGTATGCATCTGGAGAAAGAACATAAGCTCAAGGCAAGCGCGACAGAATACACGTGCCCGATGCATCCGGAAATCATTCGCAACGAACCGGGCAGCTGCCCGATTTGTGGGATGGAACTTGTTCCACGAGTTGTTCAAAAGGACAATGAAGAAGAAGAGGCTGCCTATAAATCAATGCTGAAGCGGTTTTGGATAGCCACTGCATTTACGGTACCTGTATTCATTATAGCAATGGGAGAACTAATTGGATTGCATCTCACGCACATTGCCGACATGACTACGTGGGGATGGATTCAGCTTCTTTTGTCGACACCTGTATTGTTCTATTGCAGTGCCGATTTTTTTACGCGTGGTTATAAATCAATCATCAATCGGTCGCCTAACATGTGGACGCTGATTTCAATGGGGGCAGGCGCAGCTTACTTGTTCAGCGTTGTGGCATTGATTTTTCCTGATTTATTCCCAGATCAATTTAAGATGGATGGTGCTGTACATCTTTATTTTGAAGCGGCCACTGTTATTCTAACTCTTATTTTGCTCGGTCAGGTGCTGGAACTAAAAGCCCGCGGTCAAACAAACAGTGCCATCCGCTCCTTATTGAATTTGGTGCCGCCCGAAGCCACTATAATAAGAGACGGAATTGAACAAACAATCCCATTAGAGCATGTACAATTGAATGACATCTTAAAAATCAGGCCCGGTGAAAAAATTCCGGTTGATGGTGAAGTGGTAAAAGGCAATAGCTCGATAAATGAATCCATGATCACGGGCGAGCCTATGCCGGTAGAAAAAAATGAGGGCGATTCCGTAACAGCCGGAACAGTAAATGGAACGGGGAGTTTTGAAATGAGGGCTTTGAAAGTTGGTGCCGATACACTACTTGCGCAGATTATTGAAATGGTCAATAAAGCGAGTCGTTCCAAAGCGCCCATTCAAAATCTCGCTGATAAAGTCTCCGGATATTTCGTACCCGTTGTTGTGCTCATTGCTGTTGCTTCTTTCATCATCTGGGCAATCTGGGGGCCCGATCCTGCAATGGTATTTGCCTTTGCCAACGCAGTGACAGTCCTGATCATCGCATGTCCGTGTGCGTTAGGGCTTGCAACACCCATGTCCGTTATGGTAGGAACGGGTCGTGGAGCAACATTTGGAGTACTAATAAAAGAGGCAAAGGTTATTGAAGAAATGAAAAAAGTGAACGTGCTGGTTATTGATAAGACCGGTACAATCACGGAAGGTAAGCCCGTTCTAAAATCAATCAGGGTATTCAACAATTCTTTCACCGAAGATGAAGTATTAAAAAATGCTGCCTCCCTCGAATCAAGTAGTGAGCACCCTCTTGCAGAAGCCATTGTAAGTGCGGCAAAGGCAAGAGGTCTTCAACCCGGGCATATAGAGAATTTCAAGTCCATTACAGGTTACGGAATTACAGGCATCGTCAACGGCAAAAAAGTTTCTGTCGGTAATTCCAAGTTGGTTAAAGAGCAAAATGTACCATTATCTGATGCCAGCTCAAAAGAGGTAGAAGAAAAGCAAAGCGCTGGGGAAACCGTAATGTTCGTAATTATTGACAGTCAACTGGCAGGATACATCAGCGTTATCGATCCGATAAAAGCAAATTCCAAGAGTGCAATCCGGCAATTACAGGCGCAAGGCCTGAGCGTAATCATGCTCACGGGCGACAACAAAATGACTGCTAAAAGGGTGGCAGAAGAATTAGGACTTGATGGGTACGAGGCGGATTCTCTCCCGGCCGATAAACTTAGAAAAGTAAAGGAACTGCAAGAAGCCGGGAAGGTAGTTGCCATGGCAGGAGATGGAATAAATGATGCACCCGCATTAGCCCAGGCGAATGTTGGTGTTGCCATGGGTACGGGCACAGATGCGGCTATTCAAAGTGCAGGCATTACCCTTGTCAAGGGCGACCTGATCGGAATTATCAGGGCGAGAAAGCTAAGTTCTGAAGTGATGAATAATATCAAACAGAATTTATTTTTTGCCTTCATCTACAATGTGATCGGGATTCCCATTGCCGCTGGTGCGTTGTATCCGTCTTTCGGAATTCTTTTAAGTCCTATGCTTGCAGCATTGGCGATGAGCCTCAGTTCCGTTTCAGTGATTGCAAATAGTTTGAGATTACGAACAACAACCATTTAAGAAAATACGATGAAATACTACTTGCACATCATTCTTTTCACTTCACTGTTTGCTTGTTCAAAACAGGATTCGGATATCGCTAAAGTAAAACTCACGGAATTGAGTGGTGAGTCAATCGATCTTACACAATACGAAGGGAAAGTAGTCTTTATTAATTTTTGGGCAACCTGGTGTGGCCCATGCATTCAGGAGATGCCAACCATTGCAAGTGTTCAGGAAAAACTTAACCACAAAGAAGTAGTTTTTCTTTTGGCTTCTAATGAGGAGCCTGCCCAAATAGAGACGTTCAGTAGCAAACGGAGCTACAAGTTTCATTATGTACATCTCGATAACATGGAAGCGCTTAACATCCAGGCCTTACCCACCACATTCATCTATAATTCAGAAGGGAAACTAAAATTCTCAGAAACAGGATTTCGTATGTGGGATGAGCAAAAGAATATTGACCTGATCACCAAAATAATGAACGACCATGAAAAATAAATCTTACTTTCTTGCCTTGTGCCTAATTGCCGGTGCCTGTTCTGTAAAAGAAAGGTCAACGGAGCAAACGGTTCAGGTAAATTCGTTAAACTCGCCTGCGGAAACCAATAGTGCAGAGCCATTCTTGTTTTCTGATAAAGACGGCAACGCTTATTTATCGTGGATCGAGAAGGCCGAAGACCAAAGCATTTTTAAATTTTCAAAACTCACGAATGGACAATGGTCCGGACCTGTTAC
Organism: uncultured Ohtaekwangia sp.; assembly: GCA_964571345.1. Lineage (GTDB taxonomy): Bacteria > Bacteroidota > Bacteroidia > Cytophagales > Cyclobacteriaceae > ELB16-189. Next base: position 2,387 of record CAZNCO010000347.1, on the reverse strand, counting down.
CATCGCTTCTGGCAATACTTGGTTCGTCAACTGGGCTGATTACCCAATGATCGCAGCAAACGGAAAACAGTTTGTTGCGCATTTTCTGGATAAAAGCGGAGAAAGTACCTACGCTTACGATGTAAAGTTGACAGCATCAGACAATAATGGAACTACATGGAATGATCCCGTAACGCTTCATGATGATAAGAAGCAAGCTGAGCATGGGTTCGTTACGCTTCTTCCTTATGGCGATAATTTTTTTGTTACTTGGCTTGATGGGAGGAATACTGTAATGGAAGGCATGGAAAATATGGATCATCATGGAGGTCATCACGGTGCCATGAGCCTTCGCGCTGCCATTATCGATAGCAAAGGGAATAAGATCAATGAATGGAAGCTTGATAACAAAACTTGCGATTGTTGCCAGACCAGTGCAGCAATTACAGGGAATGGCCCGGTGGTCGTTTATCGTGACCGCTCGGATGACGAAATCCGCGACATGTCCATCGTGCGGTTGGTAGACAACAAATGGACGACTCCTCGAACAATTCATAACGACAATTGGAAAATTGCTGGTTGTCCTGTCAACGGTCCACGCGTAGTTGCAGAAGGCAACAATCTCGTGGCTGCCTGGTTCTCAGCCGCTTCAGATACTTCGCAAGTGAATATTATTTTCTCAACGGATGGTGGAGCCACATTCGGAAAGGCCATAAGAGTTGACGAACGGAATGCGATTGGCCGTGTTGATGTTGTCTTGCTTGACGCCAAAACTGCTGTGGTAAGCTGGATGGAAGACGCTGTTATCAAAGCTGTTAAAGTAAGTTCAGACGGTACGAAACAACCCCCTATCACTATCGCATCGTCCTCCGAATCGCGCTCCAGTGGATTTCCCCAAATGACAAAAGCAGGAAACAAACTTATCTTCGCCTGGACTGACGATAAAGAAAAGAACATCAAGGTAGCCAGTATAAACTTATAACTCTTTCCAACTACGACTATGAAAACATTTACTAGCATCACTGTCTTCATTCTATTATTTATGGTTAGCTGCTCGAAAACAAAGAGCAGCAAAGAAGCAAATCAAACCATGCCCGCAACTGCATCCAAGAACGAAGAGATTCGCGTGATTGAAAAGCAGATTGAGCCCGATACTTTGAAAGGAAGCCTGAAAGCAAAGGCCTCTGGGGATATTGGTGACGTAAGCATCACCATCGATTATCATTCGCCAGCCGTTCGGGGCCGCGTGATCTGGGGCGGTCTTGTGCCATACGATAATGTTTGGGTAACCGGTGCGCATAAAGCAACGAGCATAGAATTCAGTCGTGATGTAAAGATTGGAGGAGTGACAATTCCTGCAGGGAAGTATGCTCTGTTCTCCATTCCCGGAAAAGAAGAGTGGACAATCATCATCAATAAAAATTGGGATCAGCACCTTGCCGATAATTATGACCGCAAAGATGATGTGGCACGTATAAAGGTAAAACCGGAAATCGAAAGGGATAACCAGGAGAGACTTCGCTATGTGATTGAATCTGAGAATGCCACCGAAGGGGAGATCGTCATTTATTGGGAAATGGTAGAAATTTCGTTAACAGTGTCAACCAAGTTGTAAACAAAATAGTCGGCAACAGCAAATCACAGTTCAAGTTTTCTGAAAAGTATATTTTCGTCTTTCTACCAAGCTGCGAAAAAAACTTTGCTGCTCAACTGGATGACACTTATGGCAGTACCTTCACCAATATTTATTTCACTTCCATTAAGTGAATGTCCAAAGATTCGGCCATCTTTTTGCCAAGTCATGAAAGGAGTTGAGCTTCCAAAAAGACCACAACCTCTGCCATCGGCTATTTTATTCTCAGCTTGATTTGGCTGGTCGTAATACACGACACCCTCCCGTTGCCATACTGTATGGATGACATTTTTGTCATCCATCAATAATCCGCCACCATCCATTGGACACCCTTTTAACTTCCATGTTCCATTTCCAAGCTTTCTTACATTTCCAAACTTTGCGCCACCATCGGAGGATGTTATCAAATGCAAGTCCCGAGAGCCATTAATCCAATTCCTGAACATCAACGAAACATTCTTGTCTCTAATAGCAATAGATGGTTTGCAGCATTCGCATACGGTTTTGTCCGGAGATTTATAAACGATTTTATTTTTAGACCATGAACCATTTTTGATTAACATCGAAAAGGCAATTTTGTTATTCTTGTCTTCTCTCGCATCCAACCAAACGGCATAAAAATTGTTTGATTCATCCGCAGTCACGCTCATCAATCCTTCGGGGGCTGACCCTTCCACATCATTGACATTCTTAGTGATGCTCCACGTTTTCTTTTGGTGGTCTAATCGGAAAGAATGGACGTCACCTTTCTTATCCATAGCGGTGACGATAGAAT
>CAZNCO010000346.1:0-5517 GCA_964571345.1 uncultured Ohtaekwangia sp. | reverse complement strand
TACCTGCCGCGGATAGATTTACAGTGAACGGCACGGAGCCTCCCATCTTATCTGCATTTAGAGTAATAAGTGGCTTTCTGTTTCCTCCATTATATTCGATGCGAATCAAGCGCGCATCATCATTTGCCGAGAACCAACCGGAGCCGTACTCCAACATATACAAATCACCATTTGCTGCAAACTCCATGTCCATAGGGTTGCTGAACTTGTAGCTCGGCATGAACTTTTCCATCGAAGAGAAGTTTCCTTCTTTGTCCATCGTTACCGCCATAATCCACCCGCGCATCCAATCATAGATAAATAATTTACCATCATAGTATTTTGGAAAAGCGTGTGAAGCAGTTTTAAAATCGTCACTATAGAAAACAGGACCCGCCATCGCATTTCGTCCACCACTACCTACCAGCGGAAATTCTTTTGATTCACCATAAGGGTACCAAATAAATGCTTTGTTAGCAGGAGGAAGTTCCTTTAAACCTGTATTGTTCGGAGAGGTGTTGATTGGCTTTTCTGCATTCCATTTTTGAAGTGGTTTGTTGTGTTCAAAGTCGAAGTGAGTATAAGCTTTGTTATCGCCAACAAAATAAGGCCACCCTTGATTGCTTGCTTTTCGCGCCTGCCCTACTTCATCATGACCAGCCGGTCCGCGTGTAGAATCCGGATCATTCGCATCGGGACCAACTTCACCCCAATACAAATAGCCTGTGTGTTTATCAACCGAAATTCTAAATGGATTTCTGTGTCCCATCGTATAAATCTCGGGTCGCGTAAGGGGCATTCCTTTCGGGAAAAGATTTCCTTCTGGGATAGAATAAGTGCCATCAGCCAGTGGCTTGATGCGAATAATTTTTCCTCTCAGATCATTAGTGTTAGACGAGGATTTCTGTGCGTCCCATGGAGCACGATCCAGACGCTCATCACTTGGACTATAAGGTGTAGCACGAGGGCTCGTATTATCACCCGTAGACAAAAATAAATTACCATCCTTATCCCAGGCAATAGAGCCACCTGTATGGCAACACTGCTCACGTTGCGTAGCTACTTCTAGGATAACTTTCTTTGAAGTCAGATCCAACACATCTCCCACAAGCGTGTAGCGTGTTAAGATGTTTTGCGATTTAGCAGGATCTGAATAGTAAAGGTAAATCCAATGGTTGGTAGCGAAGTTAGGATCTTTATTCAAACCCAATAAGCCATCTTCGGCTTCAGAAGTTTTGCCCTCTTTGTCTTTGTATTGAGTACTTACCGGAATGGTAGCAATTGTTTTAAGCTTCTTTGTTTGCGTATTGTATAATCGTACCGCTCCGTGGCGCTCGATAAAAAGGATTCGTCCATCACCCAGCACACTGAGTTCCATCGGTTCATTAAGTTTCTCTTCGAGGATCACTTTGGTGAATCGGTTTTCTTCGGGTTTTGCTTTAGAGTAATCCAGTGCAACCGGGGCATCGCCACCCATCACATAGTGCAGACCGGCCCAAACATGATTTAAGAAAAGTGGTTCAGAAAAAGTCTCGTCAGTGTGGCCCATGGCCGTATAGAAAGCACGACCACCGTCAAATTCGTGATACCAACTCATTGGGTGATTGTCTCCATTCTTTCCTCCCTGATAAGATTTCTCATCAATCCTAACCAGTACATTGATTGTAGGATCGATTTGTTTGAAGCTATAGAATTCATCTGTGCGCTCAAACTCATCCGGCATACCTTGTGTGGCCCAGTGGTTTTTCTGCACCACATAAAATCTTCCTTTCTGAATATTATTAGGATTGGGATGATCCAGGAAAAAAGCACCTGCCAATCTACCATACCAAGGCCAATCGTATTCACAATCGGTGGCCGCGTGAATGCCGAGGTAACCACCTCCGGCCTGAATGTAACGTTCAAACTCCGCCTGCTGCCCGGCATTTAAAACATCGCCTGTTGTATTCAGGAAAATAACTGCATTATATTTTTTTAAAGTGGCTTCCGAAAATTGGTTTGCATCTTCCGTAAAATCAACCGCAAAGTTTTTCTCTGCAGCCATTTTCTGAAAGGCAGTCTTTCCCGCTTCAATAGATGCATGACGAAAGCCATCTGTTTTAGAAAACACAAGGGCCCGCGGCTGGGCGATTGCTGAGTCAAAAGCAAATGAGAGTAACATGAAAGCCAGCACAATACCAGACAGATGTTTCTTTTGTAGTAATAATTTCATACGATTCACATGGGGTGTTTTTATGGTTTTACTGAAATAGAGACCAGTTATCCAATTTATTTTACGTGGACAAATGTAGTATAATATTTTTATTGCGTTATTTTTACGCAATAAAAATAAATAAGTTTCATTCGTAAAGATTTTGCCAGGATTTCGCAGTATTAATTTACTTTGCGAACCGAATTGCTGACACCATAATGAAAACAGATAAAGAGCTCAAAGATTTTATTGAGAATGGGCATAAGAGTTACATACCCAACCTCACCATTGACTGTGCTATCTTTGGGTATCACCAGCAAGAATTAAAAATCCTGCTAGCAAAATGGAAAGAACTGGACGGGTTTAGTTTGCCGGGTGGCTTCATTGGAAAGAAAGAACCTTTGTCATTGGCTGCCAACCGTATCCTCAAGGAAAGGACATCCCTTGACAAAGTCTTCCTCCAGCAATTCTATACTTTTGGAGACAGTGCCTTCCGCAGTGAAGACCATAAATATGCATATCTGCCAAAGGACAGTTGGCTTAGGGAGCGCACTCTTTCCATCGGCTATTATGCCCTTGTAGATTATTCGCGTGTAACCATCGTAGAAGATATCATCACCGAGAAATATATTTGGCAGGATATCCGGAAAGTGCCAAAGCTGTTGTTTGATCATAACGAGATGCTTGAAAAAGCTTTACATCACATGCGCATCAATCTATATCACCAGCCCATAGGCTATAATCTATTGGGGAAAAAATTTACGTTACCCGAAATACAGTCTCTTTACGAAACCATACTCGATAAAAAGTTTGACCGAAGAAACTTTCCTAAGAAATTACTCTCCCTTGGCTTGATCAAAGATACTCACGAGGTTAAAAGCATCGGTCAGCACCGTTCGCCCAAGCTCTACACATTCGATAAGAAAAAATACGATCAGTGTATCAAAGAGGGAATTGTGCTGGCATTTTAAAATATTTCAGGTCTAATCCTAAAAGAGCAAAGCATAAAAAATGAAAAAATTTCTAAGGATTTTTATTTGGTCCATTGGCTCACTCATTCTCACCTTCGTATTGTTTGTGATAGGTTTTGCCTACAAAGTAAAAAATGGTTTTCCGGTTTTCTATGAAACAGAAGTTCCACTGATCGAATTCCCCAATGGTAAGAAAGCAGTGTTGCTCTTTTCGAAGAGCACAGGCTTCCTTCACGGTGAATCCATTGAGGCAGGAAAAAATGCGTTCGCTGAACTAGCTAAAAAAAACGATTGGTTTCTTTATAGCACCGAAGAGGGCGGAGTTTTCAATCCCAGGCAACTGGCGAAGTTTGATGTCGTAATCTTCAATAATTCGACCGGTCGGGTATTAAATGATGACCAGCAAAAAGTTCTTGAAGAATACGTAGAGCAAGGTGGAAGTCTGATCGGCATTCACGGTGCAGGTGACAACTCGCACCATTGGGACTGGTATGTAAAGAATCTTACCGGTTCGGAGTTTTCACATCATCCGATCAAAGCGCATTTACAGCAAGCTCAGGTAGTGCTCAATGCTGGTCCTGACTCATTGCTGGTAAAAGGCTTACCTGAAACCTGGACACACACAGATGAGTGGTACGTATCTTTTGAAAATCCACGCACTAAAGGATTTCATGTACTCTACACCATCAATGGCGAAAGTATTGATCCCGATGGAAACATTTTGTTAGTGAAAGACAAAAACTTCGGTATGGGCAAAGACCATCCGGTAGCGTGGTATCATGCCTCAGGTAAGGGAAAAACTTTCTATACTTCTATGGGCCATGAGGCTTCAGCCTGGGAGCAGCAGCCTTTTGTTCGAATGCTGGAGAATGCAATTGTCGAATCTAATCTCGCTGACCCCGTGCAGATCAATCATAAATAACTATCATTGCCAGATTTTTTTAATCACACTTTGTTCAAATGAAAATGAAACACACCCTTATTTTAAGTCTATTTCTTTTTTTACAATTAGCGGCTTATAGTCAATCAATTAAGGGAAAGATCATATCGGCCAAAGGTGAACCGCTTGCTGGAGTCACCATTCACTTATTGAATACCAATCTCGGAACAGCAACTGACAACGAGGGCAATTTTGAATTGCAAAACATAAACGCTGGTTCTTACCACGTTCAGGTTTCGGCAATTGGTTATGCTACCATTGAGAAACAAGTCGAAGTAACGCAAGAGGGTGCTTCACTAAGTTTTCAACTGGCAGAGACTGCCACACAATTAGAAGATGTCGTTGTAACAGCGCAGAAAACCGAAGAAGAGATTCAAAGAATTCCGCTAAGTGTAAGCGCTATTTCATCTGCAAAAGTGCAACAGTATCGTATGTGGAACAGCAAAGACATCACAGCCGTTGTTCCAAATTTATATTCTTCCAATCCTGGCGATGGCCGGAACGTCACTTCAATACGAGGCATTACGTCTACATCTTATGATCCATCCGTTGCCACTTATATCGATGGGGTGAACCAATTTAGCCTTGACACTTATATCTCGCCCTTGGTTGATATTGAACGCATTGAAGTTTTGCGCGGCCCGCAGGGAACCTTGTATGGAAGAAATGCTATGGGTGGTGTCATTAATATTATCACAAAGCAACCTGATAATCGCACCGCTGGCTTTGGAGAAATCAACTTTGGAAATTACGGACAGCAAAGGTATAGCGCGGGCGTTCGCACAGCTTTGATAAAAGACAAACTCTTTTTAGGAGTATCGGGGCTTTATGATCAGACAGATGGGTTTTATACAAACGACTTCGATAATTCACATTTCGATAAGAAGCATAGCGTAGTTGGGAATTATTATTTGCGTTATCTCGCAAGCTCCGCGTGGTCGTTCACATTAAACATCAAACACAATTCCAACAGAAATAATGGAACATTTCCTTTGTCTTATGATCCACTAAATAATCCGTTCAAAGTAAATCAGAACAGCGTGACCACGATGGTGGATAATTTATTTAACGGTTCGTTCTCAGCCAACTATGCTGGCAAACGGTTTAACTTCTCTTCACAGACTACCTATCAATCCAACTGGCGATACTATGATCAACCCATTGACGGAGATTTTTCTACTATCGATGGCGTAACAATCATCAACAATTATGGTAAAGATTGGAACAACGTAAAGGCATGGACACAAGAGTTTAAATTTACTTCACCCGCATCGGCAAGTAATTTAAGATGGACAGGTGGAGTTTATTTATTTCATCAGGAAAACCCTGTGAAGCAAGCGACTCACTTCGGTGCAGATGCTGCCTACATAGACCCAAATGCAGTTCCAAACTCAAGTATTATCAGCACTTCCACAGGTACAACAACAGGCTATGCG
>CAZNCO010000345.1:0-5532 GCA_964571345.1 uncultured Ohtaekwangia sp. | reverse complement strand
GTAAAGGTGTGATCACAAAAAAGCGAACTAATTTGGATCCCACGAAACTGGAATTCGCCACGGATCGTAATGTGACGACTTTGCAAGAAGCGATCAAGGGAGCGGATGTTTTTGTGGGACTTTCCGTGGCTGATATTTTAACGCCAGAGGATGTTTTGGCGATGGCAAAGGATCCGATTGTGTTTGCGCTCGCAAATCCTAATCCGGAAATCGCTTATGATCTTGCCATGAAAACGCGTCCCGATTTAATCATGGGAACCGGACGTTCAGATCATCCCAACCAAATCAACAACGTACTTGGCTTCCCTTACATCTTCCGAGGCGCGCTGGATGTTCGTGCTACGGAAATCAATGAAGCAATGAAACTGGCTGCCGTACGTGCCCTAGCGGATCTCGCTCAAGAGCCGGTGCCCGACATCGTATTTCAGGCCTATGGTGTTAATAAAATTGAATTTGGAAAAGATTATTTGATTCCAAAACCACTTGACCCACGATTGATCACTACTGTGTCGCCCGCAGTGGCAAAAGCGGCCATGGAATCTGGCCAAGCTACCGCGCCCATTACCGACTGGGAAAAGTATCACAATGATTTGCTGAAGCGAATCGGGATTGATCAAAAGCTTACTTCGCGCATTATTGACCTTGCCAAGAAAAAGCCGATGCGTATTTTATTTGCAGAAGCGGATCATCCAAAAATATTAAAGGCAGCGCAGATTCTTCAGGATGAAAAAATTGCTCATCCGATTTTGTTAGGAAGTAAAGCAGAGATTGAGCGACTGATTGAAGAACATAGCCTCGAACTCACCTCTTGTCAAATCATTGATCCGCGGGCAGAAAAGGATCTCACTGAAAAATTCGCCCAAGCCTATTTTGAAAAGCGACAGCGTAAAGGAGTGACTTACCCGGATGCGCTCAGGCAAATGCGTGACCGCAATGCCTTTGGAGCTATGATGGTTGAGTTTGGGATGGCCGATGCTCTTGTATCAGGTCTTACCAAGGACTATCCAAAAACAATATCACCTGCGTTGCAAATTATTGGTATGGCTCCAAATGCTAATCGGGTTGCGGGTATGTATATCATCATGAACAAGAAGGGCACGTTTTTCTTTGCGGATTGCACGGTGAATGTAGATCCCAGTGCAGAGGAATTGGTCGGAATCATCGGTTTGACATCCCGTGGTGTTAAATTTTTTGATATTGAACCGCGCGTTGCAGTTCTATCCTATTCTAATTTCGGATCAAGCAAGGGAGAGTTGCCGCAAAAGATGCAGGAGGCTGTGCGCATGGCCAAGCAGGCATATCCCAATCTCATCATTGATGGCGATATCCAGGCTAATGTCGCTTTTGACACAGAACTGCAAAAGGAGGTTTATCCCTTTAGTGCTCTTTCGGAAAAAGGAGCCAACACATTGATATTTCCTAACCTGGCATCCGCAAACATTGCCTATAAACTGTTGATGGAGATTGGAGGCGCTGAAGCCATTGGTCCAATTTTGATGGGGATGAAGAAACCTGTGCACATTTTACAACTGGGTAGTTCTATTCGTGAAATTGTGAACATGGCGGCCATTGCTGTGGTGGATGCGCAAATCCATGAAAAGAATGAGCATTTGTGAGCGATTTGAAGATTGAGGGATCGGAAAAATTGAATAGCTAATCTTCAATTTCTGGATCAAAGAATCTTCAAAACGGTTGCTTGCATCACACCCCAAAACCTCGTAACATGCACTTATTTTTTAAGTTAGGATGATTGCGTATTTGAAAGGAAAGCTGGTTCATAAGGACCCGACCCATGCTATTGTTGAGGTGAACGGAATCGGCTATCAGGTGGGCATTTCGCTACATACATTTTCGCAAATTAAAGACAAAGAGGACATCAAATTAGTGACCTACCTCCATGTGCGGGAGGATGCCCATGTTTTGTTTGGATTTGCGACAGAAGCTGAAAAGCAAATGTTTCAACAGCTAATTTCCGTGAACGGGGTGGGGCCTAGCACGGCCATGGTGGTACTCAGCTATTTACCTCCCGATGAACTGAAATCGGCCATTGTTAATGAAGATGCAACTGCTTTACAGTCAGTAAAGGGAATAGGTGGAAAAACGGCCCAACGACTCATCCTGGAACTACGGGATAAACTGAAAAAAGAGTCGATGGAAATTGCTGCTGGGGGAGGCATTCTGCGCAATACAACGCGCCAGGAAGCGTTAACAGCATTGGTAACTCTTGGCATTGCCAAACCCGCAGCTGAACGGAGCGTGGATACTATTTTGAAACGGGAAGGAAATGCCATCAGTTTGGAGCAGCTTATAAAGCAAGCGTTAAAAACAGCCTAAATACGATTGAGAGAGATTCAACGGAAGATACAGTTCTTGGTAGGACTGGGCATTTGCATTGCAAGTTGCTGGTCTTCTCATCGCGCTTATGCACAAGACTCTCTGCGGGTAAAAAAGTCTGATTCCCTTCGGTATCTAATCGTAAATCCGTATTTACCCAATTTTCGTCCGAGTGATCGCTATGGCGATCCGTATTCAAACAGAACTTCTTCATCACCTTTTTTTCTGAAGGACCCAAAAAACAAGACTATCGATATTGCCGTGGATACCGGCCGGCATTACAACATTTACGAGCGCATGGGCAAAATGAATTTCCGCGCACCATCCTCAATGTCATTCAGAGATTTCGACCTTCAGCAAGACAGGCTCTTTCGAAAAGATTACTATCAAAACAAGAGCCTAGCCCTAGATGGTGAGAGTGCCGTTAGCAGCAGAAATCTGTTGCCGAAATTATATGTGAGCCCAATCCTCGACCGATTGTTTGGGGGCAGTTATGTAGAACTGATTCCGAAAGGATTTGTTACCCTCGATCTCGGTGGATCATTTCAAAAAATTCAAAACCCATCCATCCCAATTCGCCAGCAAAACAATGGTGGTCTTGAATTCGACCAACAAATTAATTTGAATGTTACCGGCAAGATTGGCGAGAAACTGAAAGTGACGACCAATTTTGACACTAACAACTCATTCGATTTTCAAAACAGTATGAAGGTGGAGTACACTGGTTTTAAAGAAGACCTATTGAAGAAACTGGAAATCGGAAACGTGAGCTTGCCGTTAAACAACAGCTTGATTTCGGGTGCACAAAATTTGTTTGGGGTAAAAGCCCAGATGCAATTCGGAAAGATGACGGTGACAGCCATTACCACCACGCAGCGGGGAAAACAAAATAATATTCGAGTGTCTGGCAATAGCAGTGGTGGAGCTTCGCAAGGGAGACCTTTTGAAATCGTTGGATCGAGCTATGACGATAATCGACATTTCTTTCTGGCGCAGTTCTTCCGCGACAATTTTGAAAAATGGTTGGGTCAGCCTCCGCAAATTTTCTCGGGTATCAATATCACTCGCCTTGAAGTTTATTCAGTTAATCGCCAAAATGATACTCAGTCTCAGCGCGATATTCTTGCCTTCATGGACATGGGTGAAACGGATAAAATATATCGCCCAGCAATTATCAAATTAAAAGCATTTGATGGTGCACCCGCTACAAATGCAAATAACGATTTGTTTGATCTCTTAAAAGCCAATCCTCAAGGAGCTGCATCAACAGGACAAGACAGTTATCTGCAAAGTCTTGGTTTAGTCTCGGGTACTGATTATGAAAAAATTACCAGCGCGCGAAAGCTTAACACAACCGAGTATACTTACAACGCGCAATTAGGATACCTGACTCTACAGCGGAAGCTTCAAGGCGATGAAGCAATCGCTGTAGCCTTTGAATATACCTACAACGGGCGTGTTTATAAAGTTGGAGAATTGACTGAGGACTATTCGGTGAAGGGTTCTACCGATGTGATTTATCTGAAGATGTTGCGTCCGCGTTCCAATCGTATTAAAAATGATGCGGGTCAGATTATCCCCACATGGAACCTGATGATGAAAAACATTTACAATCTTGGTGTTACAAACCTTACTCGCGATGGCTTTCAACTTCGCGTGATCTACAGGGATGACCGCACCGGCCGCGATAATCCGCAGTTGCAGGAAGGAACTGATTCTACCCGCACGCAACAGCTCATCCAAGTTTTCGGTCTTGATCGTTTGAATCCATACAATGATCCGCAGCCAGACGGAAACTTTGATTACGTGGAAGGGCTGACGATCAATTCTACCGCTGGCTTAATTATTTTTCCATTCCTGGAGCCATTTAATAAACCGCTTCGAAAACTTTTTAAACACGAAAAGCCAGATTTACAAATAGCTTTGATTAACAAATATGTTTATGATACGCTTTACCATACTACCAAAGCGGAAGCAGAGCTGGTAACCACCAAAAACAAATTCTGGATAACCGGTTCGTTTAAATCTGGCTCTGGTCGTGACATTGTTATACAAGGTTTTAATATCACTCCAGGTTCTGTAAAAGTATATGCAGGGGGAACGCCACTTCGGGAAGGAACAGATTACACAGTGGATTATACGTTTGGAAAAGTTTCAATTCTTAACGAGGGCATTTTAAGTTCAGGGAAAGACATTGATATTACCTATGAACAACAAGATCCTTTCGCATTTCAGACCCGATCTTTGTTAGGTACGCGCTTTGACTACAAACTCAGCGATGACATCAATCTTGGCGGAACATTTTTGTATTATAACGAGCGTCCGCTCATCACACGTAATTTGATTGGCAACGAGCCGGCCCGGAATATTCAGTACGGATTAGATTTCAACATGAAGAAAAATTCGCGTTTCCTTACAAAGATGGTGGACGCGCTTCCCTTTCTTCAAACAAAAGAAACCTCTACGGTTACCGTCAATGCAGAATTTGCTCAATTGCTGCCCGGTACTTCCAACACCATCAATGGAGACGGGACTTCGTTTATTGATGACTTTGAAAATTCTGCAACGCCTTACAGCCTTATCACACCGCAAGCGTGGAGGCTTGCTGCTATTCCTTCTAAGGACAGTTATTTTGACAACACAGTTGGGGCACTAGACAATGTGCAGGCTGGTTACAAAAGAGCTAAGCTTTCGTGGTTTAGCATTGATAACCTTTTTTATCTCCAGGGAAGCAGCAGCTATAAGCCCTCAAATATTACTGACGATGATTTAAAAAATCACTATGTCAGGGCTGTACCTCCCAACGAGATATTTCCATATTTTGATCCCTACCAGGGAAATTTTTACGAGCCAATCTTAAATCTTGCTTACTATCCTGCTGAGCGTGGTCAGTATAATTACAATCCTGATCTTAAGTCGGATGGAAGTATTGATTCATTAAAACACAATCTTAAACAAAACTGGGCAGGTATTACAACGGCCATTCGCACCAATGTTGACTTTGATGCAGCAAACATAGAATACATCGAATTTTGGTTGATGGATCCGTTTATAAAAACTTCAAATGGAAAAGTACTTGACGGGAGAGTTAATAAGCCGAATACAACGGGTGGCAAATTGGTTTTTCATGTTGGTAGTGTTTCCGAAGATGTGCAGCGCGATGGGTTACATGCTTTTGAAAATGGGCTTCCGGCAAAA
>CAZNCO010000344.1:0-5535 GCA_964571345.1 uncultured Ohtaekwangia sp. | reverse complement strand
AAGAAACTTCTTGTTGCCATACACGCCGTTATCCAGAGCGATATCAATTTCCTGGTGACTCATGCCTGATGGAACAGCAAGGTCAGTAATGCCTTTTTGTTTTAATTGACTAACCTGATCCTGCATGAGTGCAATCAGCGGTGTGATCACGAGACAAACCCCCTCTTTCATTAATGCCGACACCTGGAAGCAAACCGATTTACCGGCCCCGGTTGGCAACACCGCGAGCACATCTTTTCCCTGAAGAAAGGCTGTGATTACTTCTTCCTGGGGTGACCTGAATTGGGCGTGCCCCCAATACTGCTTTAAGATTTCGCGGGCTGTCAAAGTAGTTTTGCTCTTCTCAAAAATAGCAAAACCATTTGCGTTGTAAACTATTTCATGGCGCCTTGAAGTAACTTCATGCCGGTTTCGCCAAGATGCTTGCGCAGAATGCTTTTATAACCTGCGGTATTGGTGTAGCCGCCATCCGCCTTAAAGAACTCTTCTAAAACAGGCTGCCAGTCACTATTAAGAGGCATTACAAACCCGAATTTCTCGCTAGACACATCTCCCACCGCGTGGCGTTTCAAAGGTTTCCGTTGCTGCGTTGCTTCCAGGTAAAATGTCAGATCGAGGTAGGAGAAGCCTTTTGGATCGGCTAACAATTTCTCTAATGTCTCCTGGCTATTCGCGGTAAGCGTGATGTTCAATGCCGGGTAGTATTTTTTCTTTAGTTCGTTAATCCGCTTCTCGTTCAATGTGCCCTTGGCTGTGTAGGCTGTCAATCCTGCAAAGGTGGTAGCCATGTCTTCCATTTTCGCTAGCGTTGGCACGCTTGTCTGCGACACCAAAAATGCAACGTTGGAAATAAAGGGCGGGCTGAACTTCACTTCTTTCTTTCGCTCGTCAGTGATAGTAACATTTCCAAGACCGAAGACTCCACCACTGGAAGCCTTTACTTTATCATACATGCCTTTGAACGACTCTCCTTCGCCTACAAATTTTGAAGTGAGCTTCACGCTTTTTTTCTCGTTCACGAATTTTACAAAATCATTCATGATATCAACGCAGACACCAGTGAGTTTTCCATCATCTTTATAGGCAAAGCCGAATGTTTCAACGTATGTGAGAGAAATTTCCCCTTCGCCTTTTGCCTTCACCTTAGCCCAGGTATCACCGGTTAAGGTCTGTGAATAGCCGAAACTCGCAACTCCTACAAATGCCACAACTGCCCAAAGCGTTTTCATATGATTGATGTTTTAATCAAAAATAGAAGCGTAGAAATCAAAAGCAAGCGCAACGTAATATAGACGTGCGTTTTTCGATAAGATTGAAGTTTACCAGGAAAGATTTTGCTTCGTAAGGAACGAAGAGATGCCTTTGCGGCAATCGTCAGCGGCGCGCATCTCAGCATTCATTCGGGCTGCATAGTCCAGCGCTTCCTTGAGTGTCATCGATTGCACCTGATCAACCATTTGCTTCGTCTTGGCCATCGACTCCTGAGAGTTATTTGCAATAAGCTTTTGGGCAAAGGTGTAAACTTCTTCCTCCAGTTTCGATTTTTCTACAAGACGATTAGCCAAGCCAAAACGCAAAACATCATCACCTTGAAACAGATCGCCACTCAACAACAGATGCCGTGCTTTTTGTTCTCCGATTTTTCGAATCAGAAACACAAGCACCATGGCGGGAATAAAACCAATTTTCACTTCTGTATATCCAAACTTTGCCTCGGGCACCGTAAATGCAAAATCACAAACAGTAGCCAGACCACAGCCACCTGCCAGCGCGTGACCTTGAACCTGGGCAATCACTACTTTATTCAGTTGATAGATTTTCAGGAATAATTCTTTTAAGGAATTAGAATCGGCCAGATTTTCTTCAAAGGAAAAATTTTGAAGCTGCTGCAAATACGCTAAATCAGCTCCGGCACAAAAGGCCTCACCATTGGCTCTCAGCACCACTACTTTTACATCTCGATTATTTTCTGCCAATATCAAAACACGTTTTAATTCTGACACCAACTCCTGGCTAAGTGCATTTCTTTTCTCAGGTCTGTTCAGTGTGATATAACCGATCCTGTTTTTTACTTCAAATAATACCAAGTCCATTTTCAATCGTTAAGTATAAAGGCTCCTTGCTTCAAAGTTGAATAAAATCTGACAGATTCCTTTCCGAAATTCTTATCAATGTAGCGCTGGGAATTACTCCCGTCAAAAATCAATTCGCCCACCGAAGCACTTTTTAGAGACTGCACAGAAAGCGAGTTATTACTTACCAGCAGATAATCCAACTTTATATTTTGCGGGAGCTTGCTCTTTTTATCCGCTAACCACCCAATCAATTTACCCTTCCATAGATAATACTTCACACCAAGTGTATCCTTGGCGAAAGTGATCTGAGAAGAAATCTCGGACACCCCGTGCCTCAATCGATTTGGCTGTATATGAAACCTCGTTCTCTCGCGGTCTGTCATTAGCAGAGAGTCGGCTTCAAAATAGGATTGACCATGAAATGTAAACTCAAATCCTTGATGTTTGTTTATACTGTACACCACCCATTCGTCTTGCATTACGTCATTGCGGAAATGATTCCATTCGGTGAATACAAAAAACAGTGTCAATACAAACGAAACATAGAGCCATGAAATTCTCCTCCATTCAAATAGCATGATGAAAGAAAAGAGAATCCCCATCAGTAACCAGCATTGAAGGGTAGTGAGATGAATATTGTTGATTAGACTTAGAGGAAGGTCTTCTGTCTGAAAGACGATCCAATTCAGCGCCCAGATCACCCACTTCAAAACAAAACCAACGAGTTGTGCCAAAGGAGTGATAAAACTGATCACCAACAGAAATATTCCAATTACCAGTACTCCTGTCGATAGCGGAATCACAAACAGGTTTGACACTAAGAAATAGACCGGGAACTGATGAAAGTACAGAAGCCCAAGCGAAAAGGTTGAAGCCTGCGCTGCGATGGAAACACATGTAATCTGCCAGATCCAGTCTCCTACCTTGTTATCAATCTCCCAGAGATTATACAGCGGTCGTTGCAAATACACAATACCTAACACAGCCAGGTAAGAAAGCTGGAAGCCAACTGACATTACGAGATAGGGATTATAAAGCAATAGCACAAATGCCGATCCCGCCAGGGTATTATAAATATTTGTGCGCCAGCCGAGAGGTCTTGCCACGGCAATAAATGAAAACATAGTTACAGCACGAAGCACAGATGGTGAAAGGCCTGTAACAAATGCAAAGCCCCACAAAAACAGCAAACTGATTGCCGCAATGAACCAACGGCTCCAACTGTATTTATTTAGTGGCTTTAACAGGAAAAGAATAATCGCATAAATAATACCCACGTGCAGCCCAGAAACAGCAAGTACGTGCATCGCTCCACTGGCGGCATATGCATTTTGTAAATCATTGTCGATGCCGTCTGTTACACCCAACACGAGTGCCGCTGCAATTACTTGTTGCTGTTCCCCATCGATGAACTGATTTAGCTTCTGCAGCGACCATGCGCGAGCCCGGTGAGAATAATAGATGAAGCCTTTATTTTCTTCGCGACCAACAAATTTTATTTCAGTGGGCCGCACAAATTGTTGGTGCGATATATTTTTAAAACTCAAGAATCGCTTAAAGTCGAACTCCCCGGGGTTGGCCGGAGGTTTTATTTCAACAGGAGTACCTTGCACCAATAGAAGGTCTCCATACTTCCAATCAGGTTGGAGACTATCTTTGGCGATATACAACAAAACCAGCCCGGTAACGGATTGCCAACGCTCAGCCTTCACTGCGGTGAGCTCTAACTCCACCTTCCACGATTTTATTTTTTCTTCGGGCACACTGCGAACAATGCCTTCGTAAGCATAAACCTTCGATGTGAGTTTTAAAAGATGATCATTGTTGTTTGACTCATTTGCTAAATACAACCGACTGTAACCAAACAGAAAAACGGAAAGCATCGCCACCAGGCCCAGCCATAATCCGGTTTTCCTTTCCAAAAAAAATGCCGATAGGAAAAAAAAAGTTGAGAATACAACGCAAAGAATAACAGCAATACGAAACGAAAGGAAGTCAGGCAAATAGATAGCAAGCAGAATTCCCGCCACAAAGAAAGCGCTGATGCGCACCATGGGGTAAGGAATCCATCTCATGTTATATCACTTATCTCTACAAACACTTCTCCTTTAGCTAAAACAGCCAGTGCCTTAGGTAACGCAAAGAGAAAATTGTTCTTAGTCTTTCGTTAGATGTATTGCCACACGTAACCCAAATGACTTTTGGTGGCGCCCCGAACTTGTCAAGTAACTTTATAAAATCTGAATCCTTAGAAATAATGACAGCATTGGTTTCTTTGGCTTTCTGAAATACTTCCAGGTCAGATGCATCTCTAAGTCCGATCTTAGTAAGTGACTTCGCCTTGAGTTCGGGGAATTTAGAATTAATCCAAAGAGCTATGGCAGGCGAAAGTTGGGCATCAATCCACAACTCCATTTATACTGCAATTACAGGGTGATCAAGTTTATGGCTGGCATACTTCAAGGCAGCATCAATATCAGCATCCTCCAAATCCGGCAGCTCTTTTAAAACCTGCTCTCTTGAAAGTCCTGCCGATAAAAGATCAAGGATGTCAATTACTCTAATACGCATGCCCCGAATGCACGGCCTTCCTCCACACTTTTCAATATCTATTGTAATTCTATTCATCCAATCACCTTGTGTCATTTCAAAAAGAAATTTTAGTAGAGCAATTTAACGATTTTTTGAAATCTCTATTTGCTTACCCTTCGAACCCTTCAATGGCAATCATTTTTGATTTTGCGGTTCGATGGCGTAGCGCCTTCGCTCGTGCATACTCTTCTGATGCCCACCAGGCTTTTGCAAGTTCCATGGTAGGAAATTCCAAAACTACAATACGCTGTGGATTCCATGCGCCTTCCAGAGTTTCCATTTTTCCTCCCCGGACAATGAACTTTCCCTGATAATTGACCAGAGAAAGCGGTGTGAGTTTTTTGTAGTCTTCGTACTCTGTTGGGTTGTGGATTTCAACTTCAACAATGATATAAGCAGGCATAATTTACTTCGATTTAAAAATTACCTGTATGAATAACTAAATACTAATGCTTAAATGATCATTAAATTAAATCAACTCCCCGCCTTTCCATACGCTTCAATAATATCGCGCACCAATCGATGGCGAACTACATCACGCTCGTTTAACTCCACCATGCCAATGCCTTTGGTTTCATTTAGAATACGAACGGCCTCTTTCAATCCTGATTTTTGGTTGGAGGGTAAATCAATCTGCGAGGTATCGCCTGTTACAATCATTTTACTATCAGGTCCCATTCGGGTGAGGAACATCTTCATTTGCATAGGCGTAGTGTTCTGCGCTTCGTCCAGCAAAATGAATGCGTTGTTGAGCGTGCGACCACGCATGTATGCAAGCGGTGCAATCTCGATAATCTCTCGCTCCATATAAAACTTCAGTTTCTCGAACGCCACCATATCGTTGAGCGCATCATAAATAGGGCACAGG
>CAZNCO010000343.1:0-5571 GCA_964571345.1 uncultured Ohtaekwangia sp. | reverse complement strand
AAAGCTGATACTTTTAGAAAGGGAAGCAATCTAGGATCGCTTCCCTTTTTCTTTTATAACTCTCTTCTCGTGATTTTGCTTTTCAAATTCTCACTTTACATTTCAATACTTTGTGTTCTTCAAAGTCAACGCGATCAAAAAACCAGTTTTAACTATTGTTTTCAACGGTTGCGGAAATAATTGTAAGCATTGTTTTCAAAGCATTCACACTTGAAACTACCTTTGCATCAACAAATCAAACAAACTTTGTATGGCAAAAGCAACTACTAAACCTGCAACGACCGAAAAGAAGCCTGCTAAAGCAAAAGTTTCAAAGCCCGTTGCTGATATAGGAACGATCAGCCAGGACATTTTAGATAAACTGAAAGCGTTAGGCATAGAAGAACAACTTCAATCTGACATTGCCTGGTGCATCGGAAGTTACAGTCACGACAATAATCCGGTTGGGTTATATGAAAATGCTTCAAAGGCACTTGAAGTATTTAAAGAGGCCAATGCCAAGAAGACAAAAGGCATTACGGCAAAGTGGATAAAAGACATAGAGCAGGCAATCGCCTCTAAATAAAAAAAACGCCTCTTATCACTGGAGGCGTTTTTTTCTTATATCATGTGGGTAACGTTTTCCAGTTTACCCTTGTACTGCACACACTCTACTCCAAACTTATTCAGAAAGTCAACACCCTCGTCAGACGAAAGGCCTTTATACGTTGCATAAGAGTTTAAGTAAATCACTTTGAGAATACCCATACTGAAAATAATACGCGCACACGCCAGGCAAGGTGAGAGCGTAAGATACAAAGTAGCCCCCTCAACAGACATGCTGTTCTTCACTGCATAGAGTATCGCATTCTGCTCCGCATGAATGGCCAACGAACAACCACCCTTTGAATCACGAGGGCATCCGGTTTCGGGCCACTCCTCGTCACAGTTGTGAGTACCACTTGGTGGCCCATTGTAGCCAATCGAAATGATTCGCGTTTCTTTTGTAAGCACCGCGCCCACTTGTCGCTTAATACAATGTGAGCGTTTGGCCAGGTTAACTGCCAACTCCATGTAGATATCATCAAATGCGGGCTTCGGTTCCTTCATAAGGTGAGGATTGTCTTCAAAAATACAGAATGAATTCAAATTATTATCTTCGCTCCGAAATGATGTAGTGAATGAAATATTTAAATCCAATAAGCGTCCTCTTTTCATCTTTCTTATTCTTAACCTCTTTTAACTCATTATGTCAGGAGGCCGCGAAGCCAAGAATAAGTCCATTAGCAGCGGTAAGCATTCGTTACAAAGAAGCCTATCTTAAAATCGTTTACTCACAACCTCATAAAAATGGTCGTGAGATATTCGGCAAACTAGTTCCCTTCGATCAGGTCTGGCGTACTGGAGCAAATGAAGCTACCGAGATTACCGTTACAAAGGATATCTCAATCAATAATCAACCATTAAAGGCAGGCACATATTCGCTTTTCACAATTCCCGGAAAGGAGACATGGAAAATCATTTTGAACAGCGATCTGGGTATGTGGGGCTCGTACAATTATAATCCTAAGAAGGACGTTTTATCTTTTGAAATCAAGAGTCAGCCCATTCCAAACGGAGTCGTGTATGAGCCTTTCACGATATTGATCAACCAAAAGACCGATACTGCCGAGATTGTTTTACTGTGGGATAGAACGCAAGTGAGTTTCCCCATTCAATTCATAGACACCAAACCCTGATATGAAACGATTGCTTCCTTTATCCATTTTGCTGTGCGTTGCCTTTGCGGGCAATTCGCAAGATCAAAACACCGATGAATTAATCAAGCGTAATGGCTTTAAGGATATTCGCCTGGGCTCGCCCGTAGACAGCATTAAAGGCGCTGAGTTTGAAAAAGACTTTGTTGAGTTTAAAGAATTTCCGTGTAAGCTTTATTCCGTAAACAATCCCGAATACAAAAAAGTAGGAGAAGCGGATGTCGACAGAGTCGAGTTGAAGGTATACAATGGCTTAATTTATGAAATCATCGTCACCACGCCCAAAGACCCCCGCATTATGAGAGGTCTCACAAAACTTTACGGTAAACCGATTTATAGTCTTCGAACCGAATCTTACTACTGGCGTGCCATAGATCAACTTAGCCTGGTTTACAAAGGCCAGCACAAAGAGGTAAAGCTTTACTATAAATCTTATCCGATGATCAAATTGATGTATGCTGATAAAAAGAAAAAAATTGAAGAGATAGCCGAGGATTTTTGATCAGAATTTCTCTTCCTCTTCTTTGATCGCTTCTTCTTTCTTAACTGGTGTAGCTTCCTTCGGTTTCTTCTTGAACAGGCCCTTGAAACTAAACTTCTTCCTTTGAGGAATAGGTGCCCCCATTGAATCTGTTGCCTGTTGCTCTTGCACGTTGAGCGAATCTTTCTTCGGCTTCTTTTTAAACAAGCCTTTTAGTTTGGAGAAAAAACCTTTCTTTTCTGTCTTGGCAGCTGCCGTTTCGTTTCCTTGATCCATGGCGGCTTTCACATCCGGCAACACAAGGATATCGCGGAAGTACCACATGTAGTTATCCTGATCCACATTGAACTTCTCCTTTTCTTTTGTGATCACATACACACCGCTATCACTTTCTTCAGTAGTTTTTGGCTTAGTCGAAATATTGGCAACGGTAATTGTGTCTGTAATGGTTCTTGCAGCACTATCAAGAGCTTTCCGGATGGCAGCAGTATCTTCTTCCACCTTTTTGGGATAAACAGGCTTCATCGGAACCGTCTGTAAGTCGCGCAAAGCTTTTTTATATGTCTTCTGCGGAAGCAAAAGGTAACGATCTTTCTTCACTCTTCTTTCGATGGGAAGAGACGGGCCAGGTAACACTACACTTTGATCCCAAGTAGAATCACGCGCAGGAAGCGTAAATGTTTTTCCATTGCTAGCCAACACTTCACGTGGCTGATCTTTATTCTGATTGTAGTAAACGAAATTATCCTTCGATGTATTCTTATCAAAAAGGAAAGCACTTTGATAAGCAGGACAGACCATTCTCTGAGTATTACAACTACAGAGCGACAAGGCGGCTAAAAGAAGCGGAGTTAAAGCCCTTACCATGTAATATTTATGGTCACAATCAACAAAAATAAAAAATTAACTTCAGTAATTCTGCATAAACGTCAAATGTAACCAAAATTAAAATATTGATTATCAGCTTATTTCCTCTTATCAGCCATTTTGGGGCTTGAAGGAGCCTTCTTAAATACAAGGTTGTATGAATTGTCTGTCCACGCTTTAATCAGTTTATCACTGATGCTTCCGTCCATTACCACTGTGATCCAGTGCTTCTTATTCATGTGATAGCCGGGCTGCACGGCAGGAAATTGCTCTTTTAATTCAACCGCCATTTCAGGATCGCACTTCAAATTAATTCCATCAAACTCTTCTACATTGGTAAGTGCAAACATCTTTCCGTTTACCTTAAATACAAGTGTATCCTCTCCAAACGGAAACTCCTCCGTCACCGCTGGTTTTGACAGACAATGTTCACGAAATGTATCTAAGTTCAAAAGAAACGCTTAGCGATCAGATATATTACTCCAAGCAGAAAAACGATGATCGATATTTTGTTCACACCGTGCATCATCTTGATATTGATATTAGACGGACGATTGGGATCTTTCTTCCTGAAAAAATAGCCCCCCACCTCTCCCATCGAAAAAAATTCTTTGAAGGATAGTTTTTTGTTCCCCTGATTTTGCGCCTCGTTTGCCATGACTATTTTTTTAGTGTTCTAAATTTACGAATGAATCGGAGCAGATGATTCTTCAATCCAATCTCCTCCATCTTTAATCAATCCAATTAGTTCATCAACGGCCTGGGCCGCTGGCACATTTCTCTTCACTACCTCTTTGCCTTTATATAAGGTTATTCGCCCAGGACCACTTCCCACGTAACCATAGTCAGCATCCGCCATTTCACCGGGGCCATTAACAATGCAGCCCATGATGCCAATCTTCACGCCTTTCAAATGGCTTGTTCGCGAACGAATCTTGGCAGTCGTCTCCTGAAGATCAAACAACGTCCGCCCGCAGGATGGACATGAAATATATTCCGTCTTTGAAATACGTGTGCGGGTAGCCTGTAAAATATTGAATGCCGTTTCGTTTACTACCTTATCGGAAGCGCAATTCTCAGCCCTTATAAAAACTCCATCTCCTAATCCGTCAAGCAGCAGTCCCCCAAAATCTGTTGCCGCATAAAGTTGAAGTTGCTCAGCAGAAAGATTATTATAAACCCTGCTAATGACCACCGGCACTTTACACTGCTGCTCAATCAGGTCTACAAAAATCCTTCTTTCCTCGGCCATCCCATGTTCATTGTCGGTCTTGACAATCAAAACCGTTTGATGACTTTTTTCTAATTTCTCAATGAGTTCGTCACTCAAATCAGATATAAATACTGCAACAAAATTGAGCCTATCAAACTTTTCATTTGACTCCAGGAATTCATTCGCGGAAAGCAATGGATACGTGCGTTCAGCATTCGTATGATTCTTCCAGGTTTCATAATTCAGAATGACTCCGAGAGTGCCCGGTATTTCAAAATCAATAGTGCTTTCTCCAAGATAAATGTAGTCACAAGCCATGTCGGCAATATTCCATTTATCGAGCGGAACGGAATAGTGATATCCCAAACTAAACAAAGAGGCCGGAGTGATTTTTTCTTTCGAAGACAAATCGGCAATTACTCTTAGAACCTGATGTCCTCCAAAGTTTAAAACTTCATGTGTTGTCCTTCTGGTATGCTCGTAGGGATTGATCGGATAATTTTTGATTCCAGGTATAACATGCGTGGTTTTTCTATTCTTATAACGATCTGCCAACTCTTTTGCCACCGGCACTTCTGCCTCAGGTTCTTCCGTTAACGAAACGCGTATGGTATCACCGAGCCCATCTTCCAGCAAAGTTCCTATACCAACGGAAGATTTAATTCTCCCATCTTCGCCATCGCCAGCTTCTGTCACACCTAAGTGTAAAGGATACGGCTTGAAACTTTCTTCGTTCAGCTTCTGAACCAACAGGCGATAGGCTTGCACCATCACCTGCGGGTTGCTGGCCTTCATAGACAGCACGATGTTGTAGTAATTAAGGTCTTCGCAGATGCGTAAAAATTCCAATGCACTTTCGACCATGCCAAGTGGAGTATCTCCATAGCGGCTCATAATGCGATCGGAGAGCGAACCGTGATTAGTGCCAATACGCATGGCTGTACCATACTCCTTGCAGATCTTCACAAGCGGAGTAAATTTTTCGCGAATGCGATTCAATTCCGCTTCGTACGCAGAGTCAGTGTATTCAATTTCTTCGAATCTCTTTTTATCAGCATAGTTGCCGGGATTCACGCGCACTTTTTCAACAATTCGGGCAGCAAGCTCAGCGGCATTGGGAGTAAAATGTATATCCGCAATAAGCGGAACAGAATATCCACGACTGCGAAGTTCTTTTTTTATCGCCTCAAGGTTTTGTGCTTCTTTGATACTGGGTGCGGTGATGCGCACATACTCACAGCCGGCCTCCACCATGCGAATGGTTTGCTCCACAG
>CAZNCO010000342.1:0-5573 GCA_964571345.1 uncultured Ohtaekwangia sp. | reverse complement strand
GCCCAACACCCAAAACGGAATAAGTTTCCCGAGAATAAATTGATATTTCTTTATGGGTGTTACATTGATTTGTTCGATTGTGCCTACTTCTTTTTCTTTTACAATATTCAAAGCAGACAAAAATGCACCCACCAGTGTTACCAGAATCACCAAAATGCCAGGCACCATGAAAAATTTATAATTCATCAACGGATTGAACCAGTTGATTGCCGAAATCTGAATCACCGGTTGTGGGTTTACGCGCGGCAATTGAATCCATTCTAAGGGTATCTCCTGATTGAAATCTGCAACAATGCTCCTCAGATAAGCGCTACCAAGGTTTGCTTTGGTTCCGTTGATGGCATTCACAGCGAGTAACAATGTTGATTTATCTTCGCGCACAATCTGCTTTTCAAAAGAGGTTGGAATGTGTAACACCAAATCTGCTTCGTCTCTCTCAACAAATTGCAAAGCCTCATCATACGATTCTGTATAATCAATCAGCGTGAAATAGTCCGTAGAGGTAATCTTATTTACTAGTTTTTTAGAATACGTTGAGTGATCGTAATCCACCACTACAATTTTCACGTTCTTCACTTCATAATCCGCAGCAAGAGGCATAACCAATAATTGCACGGCCGGCATCATGAAAATCATTCGAAGAATGGCCGGGTTTCGAAAAATCTGGCGAAATTCTTTTTCCAATAAAATCAGGAGTGATCTCATTCCAGCCGTGTTTTAAATTTCTTAATGCTTACGGTCAGAAAAAATATTGTCATCGCGGCAAGAATCAAGGTTTCTTTCCAAACGTAATTAAATCCCAACCCTTTAATCATGATGTTTTTCACGATATAATAAAACCATTTTGAAGGAACGATATTTGATACCACCTGGAGAGGCAACGGCATATTTTCAACCGGAAACATAAAGCCACTCAGCATAATGGTTGGAAGAAATAAACCCATCAGCGAGATGAGCATTGCTGTCTGTTGCGAATCAGAAACCGATGAAATCAACAGTCCAAGTGCAAGCACAGTGATGGTAAACAATAAACATTCCGCTACAAGCAAAACCAAATTTCCCTGAATCGGAACATCCAGTACAAACACACTTAGCAAAAGAATACTCGCAATGTTCACAGCTGATAACAAAAAGTAAGGAACCATTTTTGCAATGATCACACGAAGCGGAATGATGGGAGAAACCAGAATTACCTCCATTGTTCCTAATTCTTTTTCTCTGACTATGGAAATTGATGTCATCATCGCGCAAACCAGCATGAGTACCATGGCCATCACACCGGGCACAAAGCTGTAGCTCCCTTTCATCTGCGGATTGTACAGCATTCGGAGCTCGGTATTAATAGCGTATGGCAGCTCCTGCTGGCCGCGAATATTGTTTTGATAGTCCATAACAATTGCGGTTGCATAGTTCACAAGGGTGTTGGCCACATTGGGATCGGTCGCATCAGCTATAAATTGAATAGAGGAAGTATTCTGATGCAATAATTCATTTTGAAATCCAGTAGGAAAAACTACAGCCATCTTGATTTTTCCTTCTCGAAATGATTTTTCCAAATCAGAATTGGTTGGAATTATTTTTACCAACTCAAAATATCGGCTAGCATCAAGTTGTTGAATGATGGCTCGCGTAGCGTTATCTTTGGAATTATCCAAAACTCCAATGTGTGAATTCTTCACTTCGTTCGTAAGTGCGAAACCAAAAATCAGAATCTGGATGAGTGGCATTCCAAACAAAATCAAAAGCGTGCGACTATCACGCCACACGTGCAAAAATTCTTTCCTGATAAAAAACAGAAATTGCTTCATGGCTTAGTCGTCTCCTCGTTTTGCTTTTCGTGCGAGTTTTAAAAACACTTCGTCCATACCCTGTGCATTGAAGTTTTCTTTCAACTGCCTTGGAGTTCCCAGCGCATCGATGCGGCCATCTACCATAATCGAAACGCGATTGCAGTATTCGGCTTCATCCATATAATGCGTAGTCACAAAAATGGTGGTGCCTTTGCTTGCCGCTTCGTAAATCATCGTCCAGAATTCTCTGCGGGTAACCGGATCAACGCCTCCGGTTGGTTCATCCAGAAACACAATTTTGGGCTGATGAAGAATCGCCACCGAGAAAGAAAGTTTCTGTCTCCATCCTAGCGGCAGTGATTTTACTAAAGTGTTCAACTCACTGGTCATGTTAAGGTGATCGAGCATAGAAGTTGTCCTCGATTTTATTTCCTGATCTGTGAGCCCATAAATGCCACCATAAAACCGGATATTCTCTCTCACTGTGAGATCTTCATACAATGAAAATTTCTGACTCATGTAGCCAATGCGCTGTTTGATTTTTTCTGAATCTGTATTCAGGTTTAGTCCAGCGACTTTTGCTTCCCCGCTTGTAGGTAGTGACAACCCGCATAGCATCCGCATCGCTGTAGTCTTGCCAGCGCCATTGGCACCGAGGAAACCAAAAATCTCCCCCACTTCCACGTCAAAAGAAATATGATCAACAGCAGTAAAACTGCCGAAACGTTTGGTGAGATTTTGAACAGAGATTGCTTTCATTTCACTGGCATTACATCGAAGTCATTAATTCCATGAAGCAATCCTCAATGTTGGGCTCGATCAATTCTATTTCAAGATTTTGATGACCCTGGTGAATCAATTTCTCTTGAATGGCTTTTATCTCCATACCCGCCTTCAACACAACGTGATGATGCTGGCCAAACGGATAACAAGATTTAACTTCTTGCATGCTGCGCAATTCAATCATCAGCTGATACATATTAGAAGCAGTCACACTCCACAAAGGTTGATTAAACCTCTTTTCAATTCCTTTGGGCGTATCTATTTGAAGAATTCTCCCTTCCTGTATCAATGCAACGCGATCACACAAACTTGCCTCATCCATATAAGGTGTTGACACCACAATCGTAATGTTTTGTTGTTGCAGCTGCCGGAGTAGTTCCCAAAACTCTTTTCTCGAAACTGCATCCACTCCAGTGGTCGGTTCATCCAGAAACAAAACCGAAGGCTTGTGAATGAGCGCGCAACTAAGTGCAAGTTTCTGTTTCATTCCCCCAGAAAGCGCCCCCGCTTTACGATCTCTGAATTTTTCTATCTGATTGTAAATGTCTTTTACGAGATGATAATTTTCTTCGATGGTGGTGTTGAAAAGCGTAGCAAAAAAAGAAAGATTCTCCTGCACACTCAAATCCTGATAAAGAGAGAAACGCCCGGGCATGTAGCCCACTCTTTTTCTGATTTCTTTAAAATCATTCACCACATCAAAACCGTCTACACTTGCGGACCCACTGTTCGCCAGCATGAGTGTAGTTAATATCCGGAAGAGGGTAGTCTTACCTGCACCATCCGGACCAATCAACCCAAATAATTCTCCGCGCTCCACTTCGAAGGAAACATCATTAAGAGCTGTGACAAATGCTTTCTCTTTGGCAAAACTCTTCTTGATATTTTTTACTTCAACAGCTTTCATGACCTTACAACTACTTAAAATTCACTTCTCCATACATTCCTAATTTCAAATAGCCATCATTCTTCACCACCAGTTTTATAGCATACACCAGGTTGGCTCGTTCGTCTTTTGTCTGAATTGTTTTAGGTGTGAACTCTGCTTTGTCAGAAATCCAGGTGATCTTTCCTGAATAGTTTTTATACGTTTCAGAACCCGAGTCAACACTGATTTTCACCTCTTGCCCCAATTTGATTTCGGATAATTGGCTTCCTGAAATGTAAACGCGAAGAATGATGTTTGTAAGATCTGCGATTTTATAGATGGCCTTACCTGGATTTACAACTTCATCTTGCAGCGCATATTGGGTAAGCACGGTTCCCGCAATTGGGTTCGTTATAATCGATTTCTGGATCTGGTCCTGAACCTGATCAAGTTGGGCTTTGAAAGGTAATGTCTCACTTTGCAGTGAACGCGTGGTTACAGCCAGAGACGATTGGAGCGCATCATATTGCTTTTTGAGCAAGTCGATCTGCGCATTATAATCATCCAGCTGCTTTTGCGTAGCCGCATCAGCTTTTAATAAATTTTCTATTCGCTTCTTTTCTTTGGTGGCCGTCTCTAGTTGCTCAGTAATGGTTGAAAGTTGAACTGCTGCATTAGGTTGTTTCGCCAATACCGCATTAATGGAATATTGCAATTGTTTCTTTCGCAGATAGAGTTGCATTGTGTCAACATAGCCGACAACCTGATTTGCTGCAAGAACTTCGCCTTCTTTGATGTTGAGTTTTAAAATCTTTCCCGATGCCTCGGCAGATACAATCACTTCATCCGCCTCAAAATTTCCCGTTGCATCAAAATTATCTGAACCTGGAGAACAGGCAACCCATAACAAAGAAGTAGCCAGCGCAAGAGTTTGAAGTTTTGTAATTCTCATATTGATTTGAAATTCTTATTCGTTTCCGGAAGTTGTTCTGTAATTCGCTTGCGCAAGCATCCATTGCACGCGATGCATCATTTGATTTTGCTTTGCCAAGTCTTCAGCATTTAGTTCACGGAGATAATCGTTGGCAGAAATTACTCCATTATCAAGTTGAACTTTCGCTGTCTCTTTAATACGTATCCGCAACGCAATAATTTGCTCGTCTACTTTCATCAAATCGCTCAGACGCGAAATTTCATTGGAGCTTTGTTTTAGAGAAAGTTTGGTATTGAACAAAAACAAATCGCGCTGTATGTCAATAAGCTGGTTGTTCACTGTTAGCAATTGTTTGTCGCGCCTGGTGTTATAAAATCCCGAAAAATTCCAATTCAGTCGAACGCCACCCAGATAATAGGTATCAAACTCGTTCTTCAACACGTTCAAAGCAGGTTTGCCGTAGCCGGCTTGCAAGAAGAACCCAACCCTGGGCATATTGCGCGTGTTACTTGCATTGTATTGAGAGTTCAGCAAAAGACGTTGCGAATTATAAAGACTTAATTCGGGCCGCGAAATGTCAGCTATTTGCGAAGTAAGTTCAATCTCCGGTGAGATCAGTGCTGTATTTTCATCAATTGGTTGGTTGATGAAAATCGAAAGCATATCCAGGTAAGTCCTTCGCATCGATTTTGTTTCGATGAGATGCTGCTCGGTTTTCAAAATCTCAGCTTGCAAAATATCTGCATTGGTGCGAAAAGCCGTTCCATTTTGAATGGACGCCTCCATTTTGGCTAGTGATGTTTGCAGATCTTTTTTAACCAATTCAGCCTGCAATAATTGCTGATCCATTAACAAAATGCCAAAGAAAATCTGATTAACCCGATCTTTTACTTTGTACAATTCTACTTCCAATTTTTGGCGCTCTACTTGTGAGCTAATATCAGCCATAGCTGCATTTTGCTTAATGGTGCCTCCGTCAAGAATAGTTTGGCTTACTTCACCATAAACTTTGTATTGATCTTTCGAAACAGGTTTAATAGTAAGATTTGGCAAATCAATAGGAACACGTGTTACATCTGATTGATAGGTGGCCTGGGCATTGATAGAAAATTGGGGAAGATAGCCGGACCGAACATTTGCAATGCTGTATTCACGACTCTGAGTAATAAGTTCTGTTTGCTTAATAAGCGGATAGTTC